>NZ_JBHYOW010000019.1:0-73566 GCF_042745575.1 Nocardiopsis sp. NPDC058789 | reverse complement strand
CCCCAACCCCCCCCCGCTGTGCGCCCCCCCCCCCGGGGGGGGGGGGGGCCCGGCGCCCCCCCCCCCACGACTGTTCAGTCCACCTCCGTGCGGGGGCGTCGGGGACGAGGACCGCGTGGACTAGTCCACGAGACGAAGGACGCCGTAGTTGAAGCCCTTGCGCCGGTAGACGACGCTCGGGGTGTCCTTGACCTCGTCATGGAAGAGGTAGAAGTCGTGTCCGACGAGTTCCATCTCCATCAACGCCTGGTCGATGCTCATCGGCTTGGCACGGTGGAACTTCTCGCGGACGACCACGGGGGTCTCCCCCTGGGTGTCGAGTTCCACGAACTCGTCGGAGAAGCGGCCGTCGAGAGCGACGCCGTCGATCGCCTCCTCGTCACCGCGTTGGGCCGGGGGAGCCTGGGTGACCGTCTGGACGGATGAGGGCAGGTCTCCGGGGAGGTCGGCCGTGGCGGCCGCGACGGAGACGGGAGTGTGGTTTCCGCGGTGCACCTTGCGGCGGTCCGCGGACTTGCGGAGGCGGGCCTCGATCTTGTCGATCGCGAGGTCGAGAGCGCCGTGACGGTCCACGGACGCGGCCTCGCTCCGGATGACCGGGCCGTCCGAGTGGATGGTCAGTTCAACCCGCTCGCGGACGTCGGCGAGCTTGGGGTTGCGCTCCTGGGACACCTCCACATCGACGCTCATGCCCTTGCGCTCCCACTTGGAGAGCCTGTCGAGCTTGTTCTCGACGTGCTGTCGGAACTTCTCACTCACACCAGTGCGTCGACCTTTGACGATGATGTCCATAGGACCCCCTTCATCGCGTGGCCGTCGTGAAGGCGACGGCCAGGCTGGCTCTGCTCCCCTCCCACGGCGGGGAGGGTGTGACGCGTCGGCCCTCCTTCCGTTCGTGCCCCGTTCGCTTGAGGGACACCGCTCGGTTGGAAATGCGTATACCCATCAGAGGCAGGGTCATCACGCGCCCCAGGGACACGATTGGCCGGGGCCTTCGGACGGGAAAGAAGGAAATATGACTCGATTGGGGTGAGTCGCCCACCAAACGGCGAAGACCGGGCGGGATCGGTCGGGGCCCGGGAAGCTCCGGGAGGGAGAGGGCCGAGGCGGTGTCGGGGAACCGTGTGGGGGCCCGCGTCCCCGGGACCTGCGTCCCGGGCACGACGAACCCCCCAACGTCGGCATGCCACCCGTCCGGCCGACCTGGTCTTCGTCCCCACATCCGCCTGCTGAGAGTGTCGCCGCTCTTGTACGCGACTACTGCTCTTCTCCCGGTCATGAGGGACATCGGGACCCTCAGCGGGGCAGGGCTTACCTCTAAGGCGCACCGTGATCGGTCGACGAAAAGTCGCCTTACGTGGGCCGTTTCGCCTGCGCCTGGCATCGGCTTGCCGGATGCGCTCCACGGTGTTCCCGGGAGCACTGTGTATCCGGCGCAACCACGGACCCGGACGGGTGCCATACCTGGACCGTAACCTGTCCCAGCCCGGATGTCAGGTAGCGAACGGGGTACCAAGCGGTCGACAAGCGCCGCAAACCCCTGCGAACAGGCATGTTTCGCCCGATCAGGGGGGTTTGTAAAACCTTCTTTCCGGCCCGGCCCCCGACCCCGAACCTGGTCGGCCCGGAACCCGGTCCCGCTCCGCGAACACCAGGACACCCACCACCGTGGCCCCCTCCGCGCGCAGGGCTCGGGCCGCTTCCGCCACCGTCGCCCCGGTGGTGATCACGTCGTCCACGACGACCACCCGGCGCCCCCGCAGGTCCACGTGCCCGCCTGACGGCCGTACGGCGTCCACCAGGCCCTCGGTGCGATCCATCCCCCGGCACTGGCGGACCCGCCCCCGCCAGCTCCGCCACGGCCCGCTGAACCGCCCGGGCACCACCCCGGGGCCGCTCACCGGATCACCCGATGTTCCACCGGGGTCCGGGGCCGCGTCCGTCGCGGCGCGGCCGTCATCCGCACGGGAACCATCCACCGGGCTCGGCCCACCGGAGGGCTGACGCGCTGCGACGAGGCCGTCCGATACCGATCGCCCGGGCACCACCCCGGGGAGGCTCACCGGATCACCCGATGTTCCACCGGGAACCGGGTCCGCGCGTGTCATCGCGGGGAAGTCACCCGCACCGGGCCCGTGCCCCGCCCTCCCGGGAGTCCTGGGCGCGGCGGAGAAGACACCCCGCCGGTTCACCAGGCGGTCCGCTCGGCACAGACCCACCTGTGGCCGGGCGCGCCGGGCGTAGCGGAGTACCGGGGCCACCCCGGCCGTGGCCGTGGGGCCCGCCTCATGGGCGCAGGCGAGCGCGAGCCGCAGGACCGCGCCGCGCCCGGACCACCCTCCGCGCCCTGGAACGGGCACCAGCAGCGTGTCCGGCGCGGCCCAGCCGGAGGCCCGGTAGGCGACGGCCAGCCTCTCCCCCAGGAACCGGGTCAGGCGGTGCTCCCCCCGGTGCTTGAAGGCGAGCAGGACACGGCGGTGCCGCCCCGCGTACGGCCCGGCCGTCCAGACCGGCGGGCGCCGCCCGCGCGCCTGGCGCGGACGGTGGTCCGTCAGCAGGGTCCGGCAGCGCACGCACAACGGGTCGCCGGGGTCGGAGCAGCCCGCGCAGTCCCGGCGCAGCACGAGTTCCACGAGGGGGTCGAGGAGGGCGACGATCAGGCGCCGCGCGCGCACGAGCGCGCCGCGCCACCGCCGCCGGTGGGCAACGGGGTCCATACCTCCAGCTTGGGCGGGGCGGGGCCGGAGCGCCAGTGCGGATCCGCGACCTGTGGACAACCGGCCCCGCGCGGTCAGCCCGGGAAGGTGGGCGAGCCGCCCTCCACCACGTTCTGCCAGTTCAGGGGGTCGTTGGACACCCAGATGTTGCCGTCGTCCGAGCCAGCCAGCAGGGGTTGGCCGGGCGCCCCCGAGATGGTGATCATCCCGGCGACCGGGGCTCCGGCGCTGGCGGCGGGCGTCCCACCGTCGAGGGAGACGAACAGGGCCTGGGTCGTGCCGCCGTCCCGGCTGCCCAGGACCACCAGCTGGTCACTCGAACGCCAGGCGATGCTGGTGATGTTCTCCAGCTCCTGGTCGGCGAGGCTGATGAAGGCGCCGACGGACACCTGGCCGTCCTCGCCCTCGACCACCCGGCCGACCTGGAGCGAGCGCACACCGTCCCGCTCGGTGACCACGGCGGCACGGGAGCCGTCACGGGAGATCCTGAAGTGCACCAGCGACTGGTCCCGAAGCCCCCTGACCTCGGCCTCCACGACCTCGTCCCCGTCGCGGAGCAGCCAGAGGGCGGTGTCCCCGGGAGCGGGCGGCTCCTCCTCCGCCGCACCGGTACCGGGGTCCTCGTCGTCGCGGGGGGCGTCCTCGTCCTCCTCCTCGTCGGAACGGTCCTCCTCCCCGGTCTCCTCGACCACCCAGAGGTTGCCGTTCACGTCCCAGGAGAGCTCGGTGAAGACACCGTCGCTCAGCACCTCCTGGGTGTGTGCGCCGGGGCTGGCGAAGCTGGTGACCACCTCACGCCCGCCCAGGGTGACGCCCGCGATGGTGCTCTCGTCGAGCGAGACCGCGAACCGGTCCAACGGGACCTCGCCCGAGCCCAGGGGGCCCGGGACCCGCTCGGCGTCGTTGAAGTTGTCGGCGTCCCAGTCGGCCGCCGACCAGAGCTGGCCCTCGTGCGTGTAGTAGGCGTGCACGCCCGAGAAGGTGGCCCCGGGGCTCACCCTCGCCCAGTAGTCGCTGCCCGGCCGGGGGCGGTCCGAGCTGTCGCCGTCGGACTGCGGGAAGCTCACCTCGTCCCCGTTGAGCCGGAGGGTGAACTCCTGGATCTCGGGGAGCTGGCGCAGGGTCCAGGCGATCTGGGCGCCCATCCCGTACTCGTCGGCCTCGGACTGCCCGTTGATGTCGATGACCGCGCGTTCGGTGTCGATCTCCAACTGGGGCGCGGTCCCCTCGGGGAACGCGGAGAGCACGGCCGGGGCCAGCCAGTCGGTCGGGCCGCCGATGAGCTTGCGCAGCAGGCGCTCGGCCAGTTGGTCGGTGCTCACGGGCAGGTACACCGGGTCCGGGACCAGGGCGGTCCCCGCCGGGTTGAAGAAGTACAGATTGAACGGCCGGTAGGTGCGCTCCACGTCCAGCTGGCTGAGGATGATCTCGTCCGGGAGGTCCTGGATCCGCCACTCGCCCTCGGGGTCGTCCCCCTCCTTGGCGAGGGTGAAGGTCTCCTCCAGCATGGTCCCGGTCTCGGCCGGGACGTACTTGCCGCTCTCGTCGATGCTGGCGATCTCGTTGCTGCGGATGCGCACGGTGGCGCTGAGGCCGTCCGAGGACACCTCCGAGTCCATGTCCACCGCGTCGAGGTCGGAGAACACCCGGACGGCGGCGTCCGGGGTCCACTCCTCGCTCTGCTCGGGGAGCATGTAGCTGCGGGCGGCCTTGTGGTCCTCCTCGAAGCTGCCGAGGTCCTTGAGGAAGCCGTCGATCAGCCCCTCGGGCTCCACCCCGGGCTGCGGACCGGCGGGCAGGAGCCGCACGTATCCGCCGTAGGGGTCACCGGAGCTGTCGCCGCCCTCGCTGGGGACGACGGGGCCGGTCATGGGAACACTCGCACAGGCCGCCAGGGACACGCAGGCGAGCGTTCCGGCCGCGATGGTGCGCGCGGCCCGGGCCAGACGTCCCGGTCGCTCCACATCGCTCACAGCGCCTCCTCCTCGTCGGACCCGAACCGGCCCCGCACGTCCTCGGCCCCGTTCCCGCCGTCCTTGTCACCGAAGGGCGGGTAGTTGCGGCCCAGCGCGATCTCCGGCGGCACCAGGGGCAGCGGGGATCCGCGCAGCTCGGCGCCGGACCGGCGGGGCAGGGACAGCCGGAACTGCGAACCCTGTCCGGGCAGGCCCCAGGCCTGGAGCCAGCCGCCGTGCAGGGTGGCATCCTCTTTGGCGATGGACAGGCCGAGCCCGGTCCCGCCCGTGGTGCGCACCCGGGAGTAGTCGGCCCGCCAGAAGCGGTCGAAGCACAGGTGCTCCTCCCCCTCCTTGAGGCCCACCCCGTAGTCCCGCACGGCCACGGCGACGGCGTCCCGGTCACCGGCGGCGGCCACCACCACGTCCCGCCCCTCGCTGTGCTCGATGGCGTTGACCACCAGGTTGCGCAGGATGCGGTTGATCCGCCGGGTGTCGAACTCCGCGACCACGGGGTCCGCGGGCAGACGCAGGACCACCTTGATGCCCCGGCCCTCCGCGATCTGCTCGGCGTCCCCCACGGCCTTCATCACCGAGTCGCGAATGTCCGCCGACTCGATGCCCAGGGTGGCGGCCCCGGCGTCGTGGCGGCTGATCTCCAGCAGGTCCGCGAGCAGTTCCTCGAACCGCTCCACCTGGCTCTGGAGCAGTTCCACCGACCTGCGGTGGGAGGCATCCAGCTCCTCACGGTCGTCGAACAGCAGGTCACCGGCCATGCGGATGGTGGTGAGCGGGGTCCGGAGCTCGTGCGAGACGTCGGAGACGAACTGGCGCTGGAGCTTCGACAGCTCCTCCAGCTCCTGGATCTTCTCCTGGAGGTTGCCCGCCATGTCGTTGAAGGACATCGCGAGCCGTGCCAGGTCGTCCTCACCCTGGACCGTCATGCGTTCGGTGAGGTCTCCGGCGGCCAGGCGTTCGGCCGACTGCGCGGCGGAGCGCACCGGTGTGACCACCTGCCGGGTGATCATGAAGGCGATCAGGCCCAGGAGGATCACCAACAGCACCGCGACTAGGGCGACCGTTCCCTGCACCAGGTCCAGGATCTCCTGCTCGTGCTGGAGCGGGAAGATGTAGTAGAGCTCGTACGCCTGGTTGATCTGGGCGCCCACGACCAGCGCCGGTTCGACCGAACCGTCCTCCATGTCGATGCGCGTGTACGTGTGGTACTGCTGGTCGAACACCTCGGACTGGCGGACCTGCTCGACCAGGCGCGGCGGGACGCTGCCCTCACCGGTGGCCCAGCCGAGCTCGTCGCTCACCGAGGGCAGGATGAACACGCTGTACAGCCCGGTGTCGCCGCTGCGGCTGGTCAGCTCGCTGGCGACGTTGTTCAGGAGACGGTTGCGGTCACCGATCTCGTTCTCCTGGAGCTCCGCGAGCGCGTAGTTGAGCCCCGCTCGGTGGTCGTTGACCGCAGCGTTGGTCTTGGCGTCCAGCAGACCGCCGCGCACCTCGGAGATGAGCACGTACCCCAGCCCCGCCATGACCAGCAACGACAGGACCAGGGTCGTGCTGATCACCCGCAGGTGCAGGGAGCGGCGCCAGTTGGTGTGCACCCCGCGTACCAGCGCGCGGGCGGCGCGCTGGGCGAGGAGGTAGGCACGGGTCAGGCCCGTGTTGTTGTCCCGCCAGCCGCCGCTCTCGGGCAGGCCGGGGGGAGGGGCGGACCGCTCTCCCTCGGAGTCGGCTCCCCTCCCCTCCTCGGGTTCGGACGCGGTCATGTGGGTCCAGAGCGGGTCAGGCGGTCCCGGCCTTGTAGCCGACGCCGCGGACGGTCACGACGACCTCGGGGTGCTCCGGGTCCTTCTCGATCTTGGCGCGCAGGCGCTGCACGTGCACGTTGACCAGGCGCGTGTCAGCGGCGTGGCGGTAGCCCCAGACCTGCTCCAGCAGGACCTCGCGGGTGAAGACCTGGCGCGGCTTGCGCGCCAGGGCGACCAGCAGGTCGAACTCCAGCGGGGTGAGGCTGATCTGTTCGCCGTCGCGGCGCACCGCGTGCCCGGCCACGTCGATGGTGATGTCACCGATCTGGAGGACCTCGGGCGCGGGCTCCTCGGTGCGGCGCAGACGCACGCGCACGCGGGCCACGAGCTCCTTGGGCTTGAACGGCTTGACGATGTAGTCGTCGGCGCCCGACTCCAGGCCGAGGACGACGTCCACGGTGTCGCTCTTGGCGGTCAGCATGACGATGGGAACCCCGGACTCGGCGCGGATCTGACGGCACACGTCGATCCCGTCGGCCCCGGGCAGCATCAGGTCGAGGAGGACCAGGTCGGGCTTGGTCTCGCGGAAGGCCTCCAGAGCCTTGTCGCCGTCGTGGACGAACGAGGGCTCGAACCCTTCACCGCGCAACACGATGCCCAGCATCTCGGCGAGGGCGAGGTCATCGTCGACAACCAGTACACGTCCCTTCATCGGTGTGTCCGGCGCCAGGGTCCACCGCCTCGGAGGCGGGGGTACCGGCGCCTACTCCTCTCTCCTGGAACACTCAAGCGGCGTCAGTGGTCGGTGCCCGTGATCCCCGGGATCGGGGAACGATCCCCGACTGGGGACCGCGTTTCGCCTCCCCAACCTTGCCAGCTTTGGACACTGTTGGAGGAGCGGTCAGCGGTGTTGGGCCCTTTTGGACCGTATTCGGTCACCGGCGGCGTCATCCCCGGCGAAGGAAGGCCCGGAAAGCTTCGTGACTTGGCCGGTTGGTAACAGAAAGCATACAAAAGGAATGAAGTGCGTGGGTTGCCTACGACACACTGCAAGGCCACTGAGAAGCGGTGGAACCGGCCGGTAGGTTGGTTTCCGACACGTCAGAATTGGCGCGAAAACGCTCGCGCGCAGTAACCGAACCTCACGGAGGGCGGGCAGATGAGCCAGGAGGACGACCACCGGGAGAGGCCGGGGGGCATCCCCGACGGTCCCGAAGGACAGGGGTCGCCCGATTCTGGAGACACCCCCGAGGCGAGCGGTTGGGCCGCACCGGGACAGGGTGCCGCCTCCCCGCCGGACGAGGCCGGCGGCCGCCCCGGGTTCGCTCCCCCCGAGCAGGGCACGCCGCACGCGTACGGCACCCCTCCCGCGGGTCAGGGCACCCCTCCCGGGTACGGCACCCCTCCCGGCCAGGGCGCCCCGCAGGGATACGGACCTCCCGCCGGTCAGGGCCCTCCCCCGGGGTACGCGCCGCCTCCCGGCCACCCCGGCTACGGACCGCCTCCCGGATACGGACCCCAGCCCGGCTACGGTCCCCCGCCCGGACACCACCAGCAGCCCGGGTACGGCCCCCCGCCTCCGGGGTACGGACCCCAGCCCGGCTACGGACCGCCCGGACCGGGCGCGCCCCACGGGCACGCGGCCCCCACCCAGGACCCGAACGCCCCGCGCCCCGCCCCCATCAAGCCCGGAGTCGTCCCGCTCCGCCCGATGTCGCTCGGTGACGTCTTCAACGGCGCGTTCACCTACGTCCGCCAGAACCCGCGGACCACCTTCGTGCTGTCGCTGATCGTCATGGCGGTCGCCTCGATCGTCGGCAGCGTCGCGACGGTCTGGGCCACCGGCGACTCCCTCTCCACCCTGAGCACGTTCGACGAGATCCTGGCGGACCCGGAGGCGTTCGACCCGGACGACCCGATGTTCGCCACCTCTCCGTTCGCCACGCTGCTGACCTTCGCCGGCGCCCTCATCGTCCTGGTCGGCGGGGCGATCCTGACCGGCACGCTCTCCTCCGTGGTCGGCATGGCGGTGCTGGGCTACCGGCTCACCATCGAGCAGGCCTGGGCCTCCGTGCGCGGCCGGGTCGGCGCCATCATCGCCCTGGCCTTCATCAAGCTGGCCATCCAGATCGCCATCGGCGCCGTGGCCTCCATCGCCTTCTTCATCGCGCTGTTCATCGGCCTCATCGCCGGTTTCGGCATGGCGGACCCCGTGGCGGGCCTCATCATCGGCCTCCTCATCATGTTCGTGGCGGCCGTGGCCGTCGGTGTCCCCACCTTGTGGGTCTGGATCCGCCTCTACTACGCCATGCCCCTGGTCGTGCTGGAGCGGCTGGGCCCGGGCCAGGCCATCGCCCGCTCGTGGCGCCTCTCCCAGGGCGCCTGGTGGCGCACGTTCGGCTACTGGCTGCTGAGCGGGGTCATCGTGCTGGTGGTGAACATGCTGCTGGCCGGCCCGCTCGGCATCGCCCTCCCCTTCCTGTTCGAGGTCGACACCTTCGGTCCGATCCTGGCGGGGACCGTCAACTACGTGGTCACCGTGCTGATCTACGCCGTCACCCAGCCCTTCCTCGCCGGGGTGACCACCCTGCTCTACATCGACCTGCGGATGCGCCGTGAGGGTCTCGACCTCCAGCTGCACCAGATCGCCCAGCGGGGCCAGCCGGTCGGCTCGGAGGTCTACCTTCCCGGGTACCGCGCGTGAGGGCCCCGCTCATCGCACCCCTGGACGTGACCGGGGAGGAGGGTCGGCGGCGGGCCATCGAGGAGCTGTCCGACCCCCTCTACGGCAAGAACGAGCCCTCCCTCCTGGACCGGTTCCTGAACTGGTTCGGTGAACTCCTCGACCGCCTCGTCTCGGCGGGCGAGGGGGTCGTCCCCGGCGGGTGGATCCTGGCGATCGTGCTGTTGGTCGTGGCGGTCCTGGTGATCGTCCTCATCGTCTACCTGCGGCCCTCCCGCAACCGAAGGGCCGAACCTCCCCTGCACGAGGGTGTGGTGCGCACCGCCGCCGACCACCGGGTGCTGTCCGACCAGGCGGAGGCCCGGGGCGACTACGTGGAGGCCGTCCTCGAACGCCTGCGGGCGATCAGCGTGGACCTGGAGGACCGGGCCATCGTCGGCCCGCGCCCCGGACGGACCGCCACCGAGCTCGCCGCCGAGGCCGCCCTGTCGCTTCCCGGTGAGGCACGGGAACTGGACCAGGGCGCCCACCTGTTCAACGACGTGGTCTACGGTGACCGCGCCGCCACGGCCGAGGCCGCCCGCACCATGCGTGAGCTGGACGTGCGGCTGGGCGCGGCCCACCCCGTACTCGACGACGAAGGGTCCCGATGACGACCACCGCACCGGGACCGGTCCCTCCGCGATCGACCTCCGGACGCCTGTGGCGTGCCGGGAGGATGCCGCTCGCCGTCATCACCGTGCTGGTCGTGGCGGCGGTCCTGCTGTCGCTGGGCGAGGAACAGTTCCCCTCCGGTTACCTGGAGCCCGGCAGCCCCGAACCCCACGGTTCGCGCGCGCTGGCGCGGCTGCTGGGCGAGGACTCCGACGTCACCCTCGCCCGCACCTCGCCCGAGGCCGTCCGGGCCGTGGAACGGTCCGGGGACGACACCCTCCTGCTGCTCATGCTCGACCACCGGCTGCTCCCCGAGGAGCTGGACACGCTCGCGGGGTTGGAGACCGACACCTTCCTCGTGCAGCCGTCGCTGCGTTCCCTCACCACCTTCGCGCCCGGCGCGGACGTGACCGGGCGGGCCCACGACGACCGCGCCCAGGCACCCGACTGCGCGCTCCCCGACGCCGCCCTCGCGGGCGACGCCGAGGTCGCCGGTGAGGTGTACTCGGCGGAACCCGGGGTGGAGGCCCTGGGCTGCTACCCCTCCGGTGACGGCTTCTCGGTGCTCCAGGTGGCCCGGTCCGACGGATCCACGACGACGGTCCTCGGCACCGGGGCCCCGCTCACCAACCGCGACCTCGACGCGGCGGGCAACGCGGCGCTGATGCTCAACCTGATCGACGCGGAGCACGTGGTGTGGCTGCGGCCGGACCCGCCGCAGGAGGTCGGGAGCGCGAGCCCCTGGGACCTGGTCCCGCCGGGCGTGCGCTGGTCGCTGGTCCCGCTGGCACTGGCCCTGCTGCTGTTCGCCCTCTGGCGCGGTCGGCGGATGGGCGCGCTGGTCCCCGAAGCGCTTCCGGTCGTGGTCCGGGCCGCCGAGACCACCGAGGGCCGCGCCGGGCTGTACCAGTCCCGGCAGGCGCGCGACCGCGTGGGCGCCGCGCTGCGCGAGGGGTTCCTGGAACGGTCGGTGCCCCGGCTGGGCCTGAACCCGGACGCCGGTCCGGACGCCGTGGTGGCGGCCGTGGCCGAGCGGAGCGGGGCCGATCCCCAGGCCGTGGCGCCGTTGCTGTACCCGGCCCAGCCGGACCCGTACACGGCGGACGACGCCGCGATGCTGCGGCTGTCCGAGGAGCTTGACCGACTCTCCGAGGACCTGCGGTGAGCCCCGCGCCACCGTCCCCCGGACGAGAACAGACCACTGAGGTATCGAGAGAGGTAGACGGCACGTGAGCGCCTTCACACCCGAGGCACTGCCCTCCGCCGACGAGGCCCGGGCGGCGCTGACCGCTCTGCGCCGCGAGGTGGCCAAGGCGGTCGTGGGCCAGGACGAGACGGTGACCGGGCTGGTCGTGGCACTGCTGTGCCGTGGCCACGTACTGCTGGAGGGCGTGCCGGGTGTCGCCAAGACGCTGCTGGTGCGCACGGTCTCGCAGGCCCTGTCACTGGACCACAAGCGGGTGCAGTTCACCCCGGACCTGATGCCGGGCGACGTGACGGGTTCGCTCGTCTACGACCAGCACACGGCGAAGTTCGAGTTCATGAAGGGCCCGGTCTTCACCAACCTGCTGTTGGCCGACGAGATCAACCGGACCCCGCCCAAGACCCAGGCCTCCCTGCTGGAGGCCATGGAGGAGCGCCAGGTCACCGTGGAGGGGCGGCCGGTCGCGCTGCCGGACCCGTTCATGGTCGCGGCCACCCAGAACCCGGTCGAGTACGAGGGGACCTATCCGCTGCCCGAGGCCCAGCTGGACCGGTTCCTGCTCAAGGTGACGGTCCCGCTGCCGGAGCGCAACGCCGAGGTCGCCATGCTGGGCCGACACGCCGCCGGGTTCGACCCCAGCGACCTGGACGCGGCGGGTGTGACCGCCGTGGCCGGGGCCGCCGAGCTGCACGCGGCGCGCGCGTCCGTGGCCCAGGTGCGGATCGCGCCCGAGGTCCTCGGCTACATCGTGGACCTGTGCCGCGCCACCCGCTACTCCGCGTCCCTCCAGCTGGGCGCCTCCCCGCGCGGCGCGACGGCCCTGCTGCGCACCAGCCGGGCGTGGGCGTGGCTGTCCGGTCGCGACTACGTGACCCCTGACGACGTGAAGGCCCTGGCCAAGGGCACGCTCCGGCACCGGATCGGACTGCGGCCGGAGGCGGAGCTGGAGGGTGCCACCGCCGACGGTGTGCTCGACGGTGTGCTGGCCTCCGTCCCGGTGCCGCGCTGATGGTGGTCACCGGCCGGGCCTCGCTCCTGGCACTGGTGGCGGTGGCCGCCGTGGCGGTCTCCGGGGACATCGGCGGGATCGTCACCTTCGTCTCCGTCGGTCTCGTGGTGCTGCTGGTCGCGCTGGACGCGCTGTTGGCGACCTCTCCGAGGCGGCTCCGGCTGTCCCGCGAGGGCGACACCACGCTGCGCCTGGGCGAGACGGCCGAGGTGTGCGTGACGGTGGCCAACCCGACCCGGCGGCGGCTGCGCGGCCGGGTGCGCGACGCCTGGCCCCCGAGCGCGCACGCCTCCCCCCGGGCCCAACCGCTGCTGGTGGGACCGGGGGAACGGCGTCGGGTACGGACCGTGCTCACCCCCACGCGCCGGGGCGACGCCCGTGCCGCCGGGGTGACGGTGCGCAGTGTCGGACCCCTGGGACTGGCCGGGCGTCAGCGCACGCTCACGGCCCCCTGGACCGTGCGCGCCCTGCCGCCCTTCCACAGCCGCAGGCACCTTCCGGGCAAGCTGTCCCGGCTGCGTGAGCTGGAGGGTCAGCACACGGCGATGGTGCGCGGGCAGGGCAGCGAGTTCGACTCCCTGCGCGACTACGTGCCCGGTGACGACGTGCGCTCCATCGACTGGCGGGCGACCGCCCGCAACGACGGCGTGGTCGTGCGGACGTGGCGCCCCGAGCGGGACCGGCGCATCCTCATCGTGCTGGACACCGGCCGCACCTCGGCCGGTCGGGTCGGCGACACTCCCCGACTGGACCACGCGATGGACGCGGCTCTGCTGCTGACCGCGCTCGCGGGCAAGGCGGGCGACCGGGTGGACTTCATGGCCCATGACCGTTCCGTGCGTGCCCAGGTCCGGGCCTCGGGCAAGGGCAGCCAGGTCAACCGGGTGGTGGAGGCCATGGCCACGCTGGAGGCCACACTCGTGGAGTCGGACCCGGCGGCCCTGGTGAGCTCCGTGCTCACCCAGGGGCGGTCGCGCAAGCTGGTCGTGCTGCTCACCGACCTCAACGCCACCTCGCTGGAGGAGGGCCTGCTGCCGAGGCTGCCACTGCTCTCGACACACCACCTGCTGCTGGTGGCGGGGGTCAGGGACCCCGAGGTGGAGGAGATGGCGGCCGGGAGGGGTGGGCCGGAGGCCCTGTACCGGGCGGCGTCGGCCGAACGGACGCTGAGCGAGCGGCACCGGATCAGCAGGGAACTGCGCCGGATGGGCGCCGAGGTGGTGGACGCGAGCCCCGAGCAGATCGCTCCGGCGCTCGCGGACGCCTACATCAACCTGAAGGCCCAGGGGCGGCTGTAGGACGGAACGAACGCGAGGGGCCACCACCGGGTGCGGTGGTGGCCCCTCGTGGTTCCGGGTCCCGGGTCAGGCGTCCTGGTCGGAGCCGCCCCGCAGCTTGGCGCCGACCTCGAGGGCGGAGCGCTCCTCGGTCAGGCGTCGCAGCGCCTCCTCCTTGGAGATGGCGGTCCTCGGGGTGACCAGGCTGACGACCACCCCGGCGACCAGGGCCACCGCCAGCGACGGGATCACGGCGTTGCCCCAGAAGGCGGTGAACGAGGCGACGTTGTTGACGACCAGCGCCGCCACCGAGCCGCCCAGCATCGCGGCGATCCCGCCCTGCCAGGTGGCGCGGGGCCAGAACTTGCCGAGGAGCGACGCCACCAGCAGGCCGGTGAGCACCGTGGAGATCATCAGGGTGATGTACCCGATCAGGGTCGTGGCCATGAGGGAGAACACGAGGGCGAGCCCCATCACGGCGATCAGTCCCCAGCGGGAGTAACGGACCAGGTTCCGTGGGTCGGGAAGCCGGCCCGTGACCAGCTGGGAGATGTCGCGGACCAGGATGGTGACGCTGACGATGGCGTCCGAGTCACCCGAGGACATCGTGGCCGACAACCCGGCGACCAGCAGGAACGCGCCCAGCCACACCGGGAACAGGGTGGTGACCAGGTAGGGGAAGGCCATGTCCGGGTTGTCGAGGGCGGGTTCGAGGGTGTGGGCCGACATCCCCGCGATCGCCGGGAGGATCGAGAACGCCGCGAAGAGGGCACCGGCGAGGACGAAGCTGCGCCGCACGGTCCGCACGTTGACGGCCGAGTAGATCCGCTGGCGGTACGAGGGGGTGGCCAGCACGCCGACGGCGATGACCACGGCGAGGGAGAGGGCGGGCACCGGGCCCAGTGCCTCGTAGCCGAACAGGGAGAGCGCCTCCTCGGAGGAGCCCTCGCTGATCCCGTCGAGTCCGCCGACGCTCACCAGCGCCAGGACGGCGAGGATGGTGAAGCCGAGGAAGAGGATGGTGCCCTGGATGGCGTCGGTGATCACCACCGCGAGGTAGCCGCCGACGACCGTGTAGACGCCGAAGCCCAGGGCGATGACCACCTTGGCCGTGTTCTGGTCCATGTCGGTGAGGAAGGAGAGGTACATGGCTCCGCCCATGATGTGCGCGCCCAGCCATCCCACGGAGGCCAGGAACAGCAGGACGGCCACCACCCCCTTGATCGCGCGGCTGGCGCC
Organism: Nocardiopsis sp. NPDC058789; assembly: GCF_042745575.1. Classification (NCBI taxonomy): domain Bacteria; kingdom Bacillati; phylum Actinomycetota; class Actinomycetes; order Streptosporangiales; family Nocardiopsidaceae; genus Nocardiopsis; species Nocardiopsis sp. NPDC058789. The sequence continues at coordinate 59,065 of NZ_JBHYOW010000019.1, read as the reverse complement.
GAAGTAGTAGCTCATCTCCTCCGGGAAGGTCATGAACCCCTTCTCGCGGACGTCGGCGAAGAGCCACAGCAGGAGGAAGACACCGGCGGCGCCGCCGACTCCGTACAGGGCGCCCGCCCAGCCGTTCTGGTAGGCGAAGCCGACCGCGCCCAGGCTGGAACCGGTGCCGACGAGGGTGGCCAGGGTGCTCCCCATGACCAACGGGGTGCCCAGACCGCGTCCGGCGAGGAGGAAGTCCTCGCCGTCCTTGGTGCGCCGGGCGACCCACCAACTGATCGCGATCATCAGCAGCACCGAGGCGAGCAGTGCAGACAGGTAGATCACGTTGGTCTGGCTCATGACGAACCTCCAGGGGTGACGGGGGGAGGGGGTGGTGGGGAGTTGGGGTGGGGGTGTGAGAGGCGGGGCCCGGGGGTGTGATCCCCGGAGTGTGGGGTGGCGGGTGTGAGAGGCGGGGCCCGGGGGTGTGGGCACGGCGGGTGTGAGAGGCGGGGCCCGGGGATGGGGACCGGGTGTGGCCGGAGTGTGCGGCCCGGACCCGGGGACCGGGCCGCACGGTGGGAGCGGGGGCTCGGGGCCCCCGGGATCAGCTGGCCGGGTGGTACAGGACCGCGTCGACCTCGATGTCGAAGCCGGGCAGGTCCGCCTGGATGGTGGTACGCACCGGCGCCTTGTCCCCGAAGTACTCCGCGAACACCCCGTTCATCGCCTGGAAGTCCGCCAGGTCGCGCAGGTAGACCCGGGCCTGGACGGCCTCCGACAGGTCCGCCCCCGCGGCCGCCGCCACGGTGGCCAGGTTGTCGAACGTGGCGCGCGCCTGCTCCAGGAACGGGCCCTCGATCACCGAACCGTCGGTGCGGTGCGGCGTCGCCCCGGCGAGTACACGAAGTCCCCGGCCACGACCGCGTGGGAGTAGGGACCGCCGGGCGGTGCGGCGTCCGGGGTGTTGACGATCTTCTTCTCAGCCATGCTTCCTCCTTGGGTGGGTGGTACCGGTGGTCGACCGGACCGGTGCTGAAGTTCGGTGCTGCGGTGGTGCAGTGGTCAGAACAGGGTGCGAACGGCGTCCACGACCCGGCCGTCCGCGTCGAGCACGGGGATCAGCGGCCACTTGTCGAACACCGTGCAGGCGTGGGAGAGCCCGAGTTCGACCACGTCTCCCACACGCACCGCCTCCTCGGCGGGAGCGCTGAGGTCGAGGAACGCGTGGTGGTCGTTGAGCTCGACCACGCGCGCCCCGTCCGCCAAGGGGATTCGTTCCCCGTCACGCAGCACCGCGCGGGGAACGGGCAGGTCGACGTCGAACGACACGTCGCGCTTGCCGACCCCCAGCAGCGCGCGGCCCGGCTCCGGGCGGGACAGGACCCGCGCGTGGCAGCTCAGCGCGGGGCGCAGGGGGTCGTCGTCGGCGGCGGACCGCAGGGGCGACGCCCGCTCCATGAACAGGTCGTCGTGGGTCACGTAGCAGCCGGAGCGAACGATTCGGCGGACCGGGCGCGACAGCTCGGGTGGCTCCGCGAGGGCGTCGGAGACCAGGTCGGGATAGCTGCTCCCGCCCGCGGTGACGATCACCTCGGCCGCCTCGTCGAACAGGTGCTCCGCGTCGGCCCGGCGGGCGAGGTCGTACAGGCGGTCGAGCCAGGCGCGCACGCGGTCCGGGGAGTCGTCGTCGCGGCGCTGGGGGAACACTCCCTCGAAGGCCTCCACCCCCACGAGGGTGAGTCGCGTTGAGGCGGCGACCGTGCGGGCCAGTTCCAGGGCCTGCTCCGGGTCCCGGACTCCCGTGCGGCGTCCGGCCACGCCGAGCTCCACCAGGACCGGCAGGGGTCGGGCGGCTCCGGCCAGGGCATTCTCCATGATCCGGACCCCTTCGACGGAGTCCACCAGGCAGAGCGGCTCGAACCCGGGGTCGGCCAGGGCGTCGGCCAGCCAGGCCAGCTGGGCCGGTTCCACGACCTCGTTGGCGATCAGGACCCGGGGCACACCGAAGCGGCGCATCACCCGGGCCTGGGCGACGGTGGCGGCGGTCAGACCCCAGGCGCCCCGCTCCAGCTGCGCCGACCACAGCCGGGGGGCCATCGTGGTCTTGGCGTGCGGGGCGAGGTCGACTCCGTGTTCGGCGCACCAGCGGGCGAACCGGTCGAGGTTGTGCGTGAGCGCCGCCTGGTCGAGGGTGACGGCGGGCAGCCAGAGGTCGCTCAGGTGCAGGTCGGCGGCGCGGATCCGGTCGACCGACGTGGGGCCGTCCGGCACGGACCGCGCCTCCACCGGCGCGGAGTCGAGTGCGGCCAACGGCGCGGTGGGGAGCCCGTGTCCGGCGGCGGGGTCGGTCGGCAGGGGTCTCGAAGGTGACTCTGTCAAGGTGCGCTCCCGTCGTTTCCGGCCCTCAGGCACGGTCCTTGGCGGCTGGGCGGGGGAAGGGCTCGTCGAAGTCCTCGGGGCGGTCCAGGCGCTGGACGGCGGAGCGCACCTGCTGGTGACGGTGGTCCTCGGCCCGTTCCTGGGCGGCGCTCAGGGGTACCCACGCCGGGGGCGGCTCGGCGGCTCGCGGTGTGAGCAGGCGGCCGCGGGCGTAGGTGGCGGTGTTGGTCAGGCGGAGCGGGGCCTCCCGGGTGCCGCCGTGCACGTCGACGACGGGGAAGCGCCCCTCCTCGGCGTCGAACACGGCGATGTCGGCGTCCGCGCCCGGGCTCAGCGTCCCGGCGGGCAGGCCGAACGCGCGCGCGGGGCGGTGGGTGGCGGCGGCGACCACGTCGGTCAGGCCCATTCCGGCGGCCAGGGCCTTGCCCATGACGGTCGGCAGGTCGAAGGCGGGGCCGTACACGGACCGGATGTGCAGGTCGGTGGAGACCAGGGGGACCAGACCGGCGGCCAGCTCGGCTTCGAGCACGTCGAAGTCGAAGGCGCCGGAGCCGTGCCCCAGGTCGAAGAGCACGCCGGAGTCGCGCAGGCGCAGCAGGGTGTCCGCGGGGCGGCCGTCGACCACCAGGCCGGTGGCGACCCCGGTGGCGCAGTGCGTGACGACGTCTCCCTCGGTGAGGAAGGGCGCGATGTCACCGAGGTCGGGCGGGCCGTAGCCGATGTGCACCATGAGCGGGCGCTCCAGGCGGCGTGCCAGCTCCGCGGCTCTGCGCAGGGGCTCCACGCCGTGCGCGCCGACGGTGTGGCTGTCCATGCGCGCCTTGACGCCGCAGACGAAGTCACCGTGGCGGGCCACCACGTCCGCAGCCGCGTCGACGTCGAGGTTCTCCAGGACGTGGTGCTCGCCCGTGCGTCCGACCAGCCCGATCCCGGAGACGTTGACCAGGGCCCGGACGCGGAACGGGGCGGGCTCGGCCACACTACGGCGCAGCCCGTCGAGGCCGTAGGCACCGGCGGAACCCGCGTCGACCCAGGTCGTGACGCCGGTGCGCCAGGCGATCGGCTCCGGGTCCACGCCCCAGTACGTGGCGCCGTGCAGCACGTGGGTGTGCGCGTCCACCAGACCGGGGAGCACCAGCTTCCCGTGGACGTCCTCGACCCGTGCGGCCCGGTCCACCGGCAGGGCGGCGGCGACCTCCGCGATCCGTCCGGCCCTGACAGCGACGTCGGCCGTCCCGTCACGCCCCGAGGCCGGGTCGATGACGCGGCCGCCGCGCAACAACAGGTCCCACACTCGAGCCACCTCCGTTGTGCTGCGTACTGCGCAACACTGTTGCGCGGTGAACAACATATTGAATAGCATTCGCCGGTGACGCAGGTCAACACATCCCGTGAGACCAGTCACCAGACGAACCGGAGGTCGTGAGTGAGCACGCAGCGACGGATCGAGGTACCAGCGCCGTCCTCCCCCGCGAGCTCCCAGGACGCGTCCCCCTCTCCACTCGACGCGGTGTGCGTGGGCGAGACGATGGCGCTCCTCATCCCCGAACCGCACTCCAACGGGTCCCCCCGATTCCACGCCGAGATCGGCGGAGCCGAGTCCAACGTCGCGGTGCACCTCGCCCGCGCCGGACGGGCCGTCGCGTGGCGCAGCGCGCTGGGCGACGACGTGTTCGGGCACCACGTGCGCGAACGCCTGACCGACGCGGGCGTGCGGTGCCTGGTCCGGGAGGACCGCACGCGCTCCACCGGCCTCTACATGAAGGAGCCCTCCCCCGAGGGCACGCGCGTGCGCTACTGGCGCGCCGGATCCGCCGCCTCCACCCTGCGCCCGGCGGACGCGGCCGAGGTGTGGCGGTGGCGGCCCCGGCTGGTGCACACGACCGGGATCACCGCCGCCCTGTCCCACACGGCGCGTGACCTGGTGCGGGAGCTGTTCGAGCAGGCGCCCCCCACGACCGTGCGCAGCTTCGACGTGAACTACCGCCCCGCGCTGCACGGCGCGGACAACGCCGACCTCCTGCTGGACCTGGCCCGCCGCGCCGACGTGGTGTTCTGCGGCCTGGACGAGGCCCAGTCCCTGTGGCGGGTCGAGTCCCTGCCCCACCTGGTCGAACTCCTGACCGGCCCGGACGGCCCCGACCTCGTCGTCGTCAAGCAGGGCGCCCGGGGCGCCACCGCCGTCCGGGACGGGCGGACCTGGTTCGAGCCCGCTCCCCGCGTGGAGGTCGTCGAACCCGTCGGGGCCGGGGACGCCTTCGCCGCCGGGTTCCTCGACCGCCTGCTGGACGGTGCTCCCCTGCCCGACTGCCTGGCGGAAGGCGCCAGACTGGCCGGGGTGGTGCTCGGACTCCCCGGCGACATCCCGCCTCCGCAGGAGGGGTCCCCCGCCACCCGCTGAGAGGCCGTCCCAGTCCGGAACCGCCTCCGACCACCCCAGGGGCCGCGCCCCTGCCGACCAAGGGGAGAACCACCGGTGTCCAACAGTGTCGAACGCGCCCTGCGCATCCTCGTGGAGCTGGCCGACGGTCCCAGCACCATCAGTGAGCTCGGCCGCCGCCTCGGCGTGCACCGCACCACCTCGCTGCGCCTGCTGCGCACCCTGGAGGAGGAGCGGTTCGTGCGCCGCGCGGACGACGGCGCCTACCGGCTGGGGCCCCGCCTTGCCGCCCTCGCCGCCGCCGCGCTGGACGGGCTCGACATCCGCGACAGCGCCGCCCGGCACCTCGCGGCGCTGGGCGACACCTGCGGGCAGACCATCCACCTGGGCGTGCTGGAGGGCCACCAGGTGATGTACCTGGACAAGGTAGAGTCGCGACAGGCCGTGCGCATGTACTCCCACATCGGCGCGCTGGCGCCGCTGCACGCCACCGGGATCGGCAAGGTCCTCCTCGCCTACCTGTCCGCCGGGGAGCGCGACGACCTGCTCGGGGCCTCCCCCTACCCCCGGTACACACCGAACACGCTCACCGACCGGGCGGCGCTCGACGAGGTCCTCGACCGCACCGCGCGCCAGGGGTGGGCCCTGGACGACTTCGAGCACGAGGAGTTCATCCACTGTGTGTCCGCGCCGGTCTTCGACGCGGCCGGGCGGGTGGCCGCCGCGATCTCCGTGTCGGCCCCGAGCATGGTGCTGGACCGGCCCGGGCTGCTCGCCCACACCGAGGACCTGACCTCCACAGCGAGGGCCATCAGCGAAGAACTGGGTTGGAGCCAACGATGACCACGAACGACGGCGCCCCGACGGGCTCGATTCCCGGCTGGGCCGACTTCTTCCGTGAGGGGCTCGCCCCCGTCCCCGTGATCCTGATCCTGCGCGGGACCACACCCGAGGAGGCGGTCGCCGCGGCCCAGGCCGCATGGAGCGCGGGGGTGCGGCTGGTGGAGGTCACCCAGGAGAGCGAGGCGGGGGCGCCCGCCCTGGAAGCGGTGGTGAGCGCCGCCGAGGGGCGGCTCCCCGTGGGCGCGGGAACGGTGACCACGCCCGAGCGGCTGCGCCGAGCAGTGGACGCGGGAGCGGAGTTCGGGGTGGCCCCCGGGATCGACCCGGACACCGTCGCGGAGGCCGACCGCCTGGGCGTGCCGTTCCTTCCCGGGGTCTCCTCGCCCACCGAGGTCGGTCAGGCGCTCCGGCTGGGGGTCACCACGGTGAAGGCGTTCCCGGCCAAGGTGCTGGGGCCCGCCTGGGTGTCCGCCATGGCGGGCCCGTTCCCCGAGCTCCGCGTCGTGGCCACGGGCGGGGTCGACGCCGGGAACGCGGCCGACTACCTACGCGCGGGAGCGGTCGGCGTGGGCGTGGGCCGCTCCGCGACCGAGGGCGGCGCCCTGGCCGAGCTGATCCGAACCCTCTAGGCGGTGGGCTGCGGCGGCAACGCCCCTTCGTGCACTATGTGTGCCATGGCCCCTCCCCCCGAAACGCACAATTCAGCTCAGCAAGCCGTATTTGGACACCTCATCCAGGCCCGGGACATCCACGGTGGCGTCACCGTGAACGCCGCGCCGGTGGCCGCCCCGGTGCACGACGTCAGTTTGGATCCTCCACGTCCCTCCACCGCGGTGCGCGGGCGCGACTCCCTCCTCGACGCGCTCCGCGCGGCCATGGAACGGGGGGCACCCGTCCCCCACGTGCTCACCGGCCCTGGCGGGTTCGGCAAGACCACCGTGGCTGCCTCGCTCGCGGAGCACGCCCGGTCGGAGGGCTGGACGGTGTTCTGGGTGCGCCCGGACACGATCCAGCCGAGCATGCTGGAAGCCGCCGTCGAGCTGGGGGGTTCTCGACAGGAGGCAGACCAGTTCAAGGCCGCGCCCCGCCAGGCGGCGCGCTGGGTCTGGCGGCACCTGGACGCCGCGCCCCGCCCCTGGCTGCTGGTCATTGACAACGCCGATCAGCCGGAGCTGCTCGACCCGGAGAACCGTCCGGGTGAGCAGCGCGGCTGGATGCGGTCCAGCCCTGGCGGCTTCGTGCTGGTCACCAGCCGCGTGGACGATCCCGGGCTGTGGGCGCCCGCGACGGTGCACCGATTGGGCTCGCTCCACAGCCAGGAGGCAGTGGACGCACTGGTCGACCACGCGGGAGGACGACGCCCGTCCGGATCCGACGAGTTGGCCGCACGTCTCGGTGGGATCCCCTTGGCACTGTCGCTGGCCGGACGCATCCTGGCCACCCACGGCGTGCTCTTCCCCGACGCGCGGTCCCTGCTGGAGCACATCGAGGAGGACGTCTCCCGGCTCGATGCGCTGGCGACACCGATGTCCCAGGGCGGAGGCACCGAACGTCAACTCCTGTCGGGGGTCTGGAACGTATCGCTGCGCCTGGTCTCCGACCAGAACCCACAGGCAATCCCGCTTCTACGGGTTCTCGCGGTCTTCGGCAGCGACGGCCGGGCCGTACCCATGGCGAAGCTGCCCTTGGAGGACCTCAGGGGTGGAAGGCTCGACCTCCACTCCATTCCACTTGATGCCGCCTCGTTGGCCCGCACGCTGAACGCCCTCGTGGTACACGGTCTGGTCACCGTCATCGGAACCGGGAACGACATGGCTCTCCAGCTGCACCCTCTCGTATCTGAGGGGGTCAGGTCGGGGATGACGGAGCAGGACCTACCGCTGGTCGAAGAGATGGGTACGCTCCTGGACCGTCAGGGGGAACAGGACCTCAGGTTCCAGATCGCCGCCCGAGGGACTCTGGCCCGCCTCTGGAGCAAGCTGTCCGCGCACTCTGAGGAGGACAGTAATCGCACTCCTGAGTTCACCAATCAGCGAGAACTGGGACGTGCTCTGCTCCTCATCGGCCTGCCCGAACCGGGGGAACGTCTTTTCACGAAGCTGGTTGCGGACGCGACGAGGGTGTTGGGCGCGGAGAACTCCTTCACCCTCAAGGCCCGCCACTTTCTGGCCGAGGCCAAGATGTACCAGGGACTCCTTGATGAGGCGGAAGAAGAGTTTCGCGCGCTCCTTTCCACAGTGACGTCGGCACTCGGCGCGGACGATGTCGCGACAACCGAGGTTCGGTACATGTTGGCTCTGGTCCTCGTCCGTCGTGAGCACTGGGCCGAGGCGGAAAAGCAGCTCCAGCGTGTCTATGACGAACGCGTGGCGACCTCGGGGGAGACCGAACCGAGTGTCCTGTTCACTGCGGCGACACTGGCCTACGTGGCCGTGAAACAGGGTCGCGCACGAGAGGGAGAGAGGACGCTCCGGCGGGTGTACGCGATCCGGGAGAGCACGCTGGGAGCCGAGCACAGCCAGACTCTGAACGTCCTGCAGGATCTGGCGCACGCGGTGGAGACGGATGGGCGGCTCGCGGAGGCCGAACGCATGTTCCGACGTGTTCGCGACGTGCGTCGCGAACACGTCGGAGCGGGGCTACCTGACACAGTGCTCGCGGAGAAGGATCTGGAGAGGGTACGGGCAGCGCTGGCACGCGCTGAATCAGGAGCGCAGGGCACCCAGGAAGGATGACCATGCCACGGGAACGAACCCGAGGCGGGTTCCGTCCGGTGCACGAGAGTCCCGGGCGCTCACACCGTGCTGACCCACAAGGGCCTCGACACAGCAGCTGGCTCCCTGACTGAAACTGCTCTTGAACCAAGGGGGAGAGTCGTCCATACCCACGATCGTGACACGGGAGCGCCCGGAATCACAGGCCCTTCGGCCCGTCAGCCCGCCACGGGGAGGGCGGCCGGGGCGTCCTCGATGTCGCCGGTCACGCCCTCCAGGTAGGCCTTCCTGCCCACCGTGTAGACGTAGACGAAGAACAGGACCTCCGCCACCACGCCGATGCCGATGGCGACCCAGGTGTTGGTGATCCAGCCGGTGACCAGGCCCTCGATCAACCCCGAGATGAACAGCACCACCACCAGGCCCAGGACCACCGCGATGGCCGCGCGGGCCTCCTCACCGAGGGCGCGCAGACGGGTCCGCTCCCCCGGTGCGATCAGCGACCACCCGATCTTCAGGCCCACGCCCCCGGCCACGAACACGGCGGTCATCTCCAGCAGGCCGTGCGGGAGGATCAGCGCGAAGAACACGTCGCCGCGCCCCATCGCGAACATCATGCCCCCGGCCATCCCGAGGTTGACCGCGTTGAGGAACAGCACGCCGATGGTGGGCAGCCCGAAGGCCACCCCGAAGATGATCGCCTGCGCCGCCACCCAGGCGTTGTTGGTCCACACCTGGGCCGCGAAGGAGCCGGCCGGGTTCTCCACGTAGTAGTTGGCGAAGTCGTGCTCGACGTAGCGCGCGATGGACTCGGGGGTGCCCAGCGCCGCGAGGACCTCCGGGTTGGTGGCGATCCACACCCCGGTGACCGTGGCCACGGCGAGGGTCCCGGCGGTCACGCCGATCCACCACCAGCGCAGCCGGTAGAGCACGGCCGGGAACACCCGGGTGAAGAAGCCGGTGACGTCCGTCCACGAGGAGGCGTGCGAGCCGGTGACCGCCGAACGGGCCCGGGCGACCTGGGAGGTGAGCCGCCCCGCCAGTTCCGGGTCCTGACCGGAGGAGCGCACCACCGACAGGTGGGTCGACACCCTCTGGTACAGGTCGACGAGTTCGTCGATCTCCTCACCTGTGAGCGAACGGCGCCGACGCACCAGTTCGTCCAGTCGTTCCCACTCCTGGGCGTGCGCGGCGGCGAACACGTCGATATCCACGTAAGGGACATTACTGGATTTCGGCCTTCGCCTCCCCGACGGGTGAGAACAGCGCCGCGCGCTGGCGGGTAGTGTCAGGGAGACGGTTTCAGACACCCGGTAAGGGAGCGTGCACTGGTGTCCTATCCCGGTGGTGGCGAGACCCGTGACGACGTGTACGGCGTGACGCCGCTGGTCACGGGCGACGCGGTGGTGCTCGAACTGCGCCCGGCCGGGTTCGCCACGCGTGCGGCGGCGATCGCCATCGACTTCCTGGTGCAGGTCATCGCGCTGATCGCCCTGGGTCTGCTGGTCAACTGGATCGGTGTGAGCGTCGACTTCGCCGCGACCAGCGCGGTCTCCCTCGCCTCCACCATCCTCGTCATCGTGGGCTACCCCGCCGCGTTCGAGTCGATCTCACGCGGGCGCTCCCTGGGCAAGATGGCCCTGGGCCTGCGTGTGGTGGGCACCGACGGCTCCCCGGAACGCTTCCGGCAGGCCCTGGCCCGCGCCCTCTCCGGTTTCGTGGAGCTGTGGATGACCTTCGGTGTCATCGCCCTGGTCACCTCGATGCTCAACCGGGACGGCCGCAGGGTCGGTGACTTCGTGGCCGGAACCATGGTGGTGGAGGAACGCACCGGGGGCCGCCGCGACACGGCCGTCCCGATGCCCCCGCACCTGGCCGCCTGGGCCGCGACGACCGAGCTGTCGCGCCTATCCCCGGAGACCGCCAACGCCGCCCGCCAGTACGTCCTGCGTTACGGCGAGCTGGCCGAGCACACCCGTCACGAGATGGGCAGCCAGCTCGCGGACACGGTGGCGTCGCAGATCAGCCCGCTTCCGCCACCCGGCACGACCCCGCCGTACTTCCTCGCCGCCGTCCTGGCGGAGCGCCGTCGGCGCAGCCTGGAGGCCATGAACGCCGAGGGTCAGGGGCGCCAGGAGCGCAGGTAGGCCTCCTGGCCCGGGGTGAGGACGTCGATGCCCACCCCCAGGGCCGCGAGTTCCAGGCGCGCGACCTCGTTGTCGGTCTCCTCGGGCACCTCCACCACGCCCGGGGCGAGGGTGGCGTGTTCCCGGGCCAGCCACTCGGTGGTGAGGGCCTGCACCGCGAACGACATGTCCATGACGGCGGCCGGATGCCCCTCCGCCGCTCCCAGGTTGACCAGACGCCCTTCGGAGAGCAGCAGGAGCCTGCGGCCGTCCTCGAACTCGTACTCGTCGGCCTGTTCCCGCACACCCCGGTCCACGGAGACGGAGAGCGACTCCAAGGCGTTGAGGTCGATCTCCAGGTCGAAGTGGCCCGAGTTGGCCAGGATCGCCCCGTCGCGCATCACCGACAGGTGCTCGCGCCGGATCACGTCCCGGTTCCCGGTGGCGGTGACGAACACGTCCCCGACGGGGGCGGCGGTCTCCATGGTGGCGACCGTGTACCCCTGCATCACGGCGTCCAGCGCCTTGACCGGGTCCACCTCGGTGACGACCACGTTCGAGCCCATCCCCCGGAACCTCTCGGCCAGACCCCGACCGCAGTAGCCGAACCCGGCCACGACGACGGTCCGACCGGCCAGGAGCGTGTTGGTGGCCCGCAGGACACCGTCCACGGTCGACTGCCCGGTGCCGTACCGGTTGTCGAACATCCGCTTGGTCCGGGTGTCGTTGACCGCCACCATCGGCAGCCGGAGCTCGCCCTCCGCGCTCATCCGGCGCAGCCGGATCACTCCGGTGGTGGTCTGCTCACAGCCCCCGAGGATCCCCTCCAGCAGTTCGGGGCGGCTCACGTGCGCGGTGTTGACCAGGTCGCAGCCGTCGTCCAGCAGCAGGTGCGGCCGGGACTCCAGGACGGTGACCAGGTTGCGGTCGTAGGCGGCCGTGTCCATCCCCGCCCACGCGTGCACGGCCACCCCGTACTCGGTGACCAGGGCGGCGGCGGTGTCGTCCTGGGTGGACAGCGGGTTGGAGGCGGCGAGCCACACGTGCGCCCCGCCCGCGCGCAGCACACGGAGCAGGTTGGCGGTCTCGGCGGTCACGTGCAGGCACGCGGCCACCCGCAGACCTTCGAGCGGGCGTTCGTCCGCGAACCGCGCGCGGACGCTGCGCAGGACCGGCATGGAGCGTTCGGCCCATGCCACACGGCGGACCCCGGCCTTCGCGAGGCCGAGGTCCGCCACCTCGTGTGAGGGAGGAGTCATCTGAGGTAGGACTCGCCCCTAGTAGCGGTAGTGGTCGGGCTTGAACGGCCCGGCCACGTCCACGCCGATGTAGGCGGCCTGCTCCTTGGTGAGCTCGGTCAGCTTGACGCCGAGCGCGGCCAGGTGCAGACGGGCGACCTTCTCGTCGAGGATCTTCGGCAGCGTGTACACGTCGGTCGGGTACTCGTCGGGCTTGGTGAACAGCTCGATCTGCGCGATGACCTGGTTGGTGAAGCTGTTGGACATCACGAAGCTGGGGTGGCCGGTGGCGTTGCCCAGGTTCAGCAGGCGGCCCTCGGAGAGCACCAGGACGGACTTGCCGTTGTCCTGGGTCCACTCGTGGACCTGCGGCTTGATCTCCTTCTTGGTGATCCCGGGGACCTTCGCCAGGCCGGCCATGTCGATCTCGTTGTCGAAGTGGCCGACGTTGCCGACGATCGCCTGGTGCTTCATGCGCAGGATCTGGTCGGCCATGATCACGTTGAAGTTGCCGGTGGTGGTGACGAAGATGTCACCGACGTCCAGCACGTCCTCCAGCGTGGTGACCTGGAACCCGTCCATCGCGGCCTGGAGAGCGTTGATGGGGTCGATCTCGGTGACGATCACGCGGGCGCCCTGGCCGCGCAGCGCCTCGGCGGAACCCTTGCCGACGTCGCCGTAACCGCAGACGACGGCGACCTTGCCGCCGATGAGGACGTCGGTGGCGCGCATGATGCCGTCCGGCAGCGAGTGGCGGATGCCGTACTTGTTGTCGAACTTGCTCTTGGTGACGGAGTCGTTGACGTTGATCGCCGGGAACGACAGGCTGCCGTCACGCTGCATCTCGTAGAGGCGGAGGACACCGGTGGTGGTCTCCTCGGTGACGCCCTTGATCCCCCGGGCGATGGCGGTCCACTTGCCGGAGTCCTTCTTGAGGCTCTCCTGGAGGAGGGTCAGGACGACCTCGAACTCCTCGCTGTCGGCCGTGGACGGGTCCGGGACGGCACCGGCCTTCTCGAACTCGGCACCCTTGTGGACGAGCATGGTGGCGTCACCGCCGTCGTCCAGGATCATGTTGGGGCCCTCGCCGGGCCAGGTGAGGGCCTGCTCCGTGCACCACCAGTACTCCTCCAGCGTCTCGCCCTTCCAGGCGAAGACGGGGACGCCCTTCGGGTCGTCGACGGTGCCGTCGGGGCCGACCACCACGGCGGCCGCGGCGTGGTCCTGGGTCGAGAAGATGTTGCAGGAGACCCAGCGGACCTCGGCGCCGAGGGCGACGAGCGTCTCGATGAGGACGGCGGTCTGGACGGTCATGTGCAGCGAGCCCATGATGCGGGCGCCCGTGAGCGGCTTGCTGTCACCGAACTCGGCGCGGGTGGCCATGAGGCCGGGCATCTCGTGCTCAGCGAGACGGATCTCGTCGCGGCCGAACTCGGCCAGGGAGAGATCTGCGACCTTGAAGTCGAAAGCCATGCGTTCCTCACTCGTCAAGTCATGGTTGCCACCCGATTCTAGGCCCGCGACCACCCTCCGCACACAAACCTCACACAGAGATGTCAGATTTGCGCGACGCGGCGGTGGTGGTGGGTTAGGGTCACCTGCATGGCCGCCCTCGACGACGACCCCACAGCGCCCGGACCGCACGGTGCGCCGGTTCCCATCTCCGCCGCCGCCGAGCGGGTCGGCAGCACCGCACGCATGCTGCGCTACCGCGAGGGCCTCGGTCTGCTCCCCCGCACGCAGGAACAGCCCACGGGACGCGGCCACCGGCACCGTCGGTTCACGGAGGACGACCTGCGCACGATCGCGGGCGGGCTGGAGCTGGAGCGCGAGTTCGACATCCCTCCCGCCGCCCTCGCCTTCGCCCTGAGGGTCCTGGCCGAACCCGAGGTACTGGCCCGGGTCCGCGCGCACGGCGAGCGTCTGGGCAGGTTGGCCGCCGCCCCCACCCGCGCGCTGGACTTCGAGAAGGAGAAGGCCATGCGTCTCCTTCACGCACGTCGCCCGGCCCCGCAGGGCCCCGGGACGCGCGGCGGCCCTTCTGGTTGACCTGAGCCCACGGCCGTCACCGGACACACGGCCCCACCCTTCGGCATGTTTTGGCAAAGACCGCACGGGCTACGGATGAGACCGTGGACAGCCAAATCGGAGACACGGCCTGGGAGACACTCCCCGAGCGCGTGCGCGCAGACCTCAGGGACGTCGACCTCCTTCGGACGGTCTGGGCCCGCCGACGCCAGGACCGGCCCCAACAGCGGCACGGGGCCGCGCGACGCGAACTGACGCGCGACCGCGTGCGGGAGTGGGGTGGCGGAGCCGACCTCACCGACCTGCTGCTGACCGGCGAGTCCGTATCCGGAGAACCCCTCACCGGACCCCACGTCGCCGCGCTGGCGGGACGGGTCGCCGAGCTCCCCGAGGGCGAGGAGCGCCGGACCGGCGTCCCCGACGGTCCCCCGTTGCGCCCCCTGCGGACCGCGCTGTCCACGGAACACACGCTGCGCCTGGCCCGGGCCGCGACCGTCCCCGCACACCCGGTGGTACGGGCCGCGCACACCTACGCCGAGTGCGTCCGGGTGGCGGCCGAGGCCTCCGGGGAGGAGACGCACGGCGACGGGGCGGCCTGGACGCTGCCGTGGGTGCTGGCCTCACGGGTCCTCCAACGGGCCGACCTGCCCCCGCTGCTCCTCGACCCCGGCACCCCTCCGCCCGACCCGGCGGGCAAGCACGACCCCGAGGAACCTCTCGCGCCCCTGGTCTCCCACATGGCCCGGCTGGTCACGGGTGCGCTGCGTGACGAGCTGGCGTGGAACCCGGAGGAGGCGGTCCCGAGCGGTCGCCCGGTCCCCCCACTGACGGCCGTGACGCGGCGCCGGGTCCTGGAGCACGTGCGCTCCCGGCGCGGTTCGGTGGCGCTGCTGCTGAGCGCCCTGGATCCGACGGCGACCGCCACCGTGACCTCCGGCGACGGTGGCCGGGGCGGAGACACCGCGCACTGGTGGTCCTGCCTGGAACTCCTGGTGGACGGGGCCTCACTCGCCCTGTACGTGGTGGTCCGGGACGTGGGCAGCCCGCCCTCGGGGGTGCTCGCGGTGACCGCGCACGCGCGCCTGACCACCCCGGAGGGGGTCCGGTCGGCGCTGGAGATGTCACGGAGCGACAGCGTCACCGTGCTGCCCACGGACTGCGTGGACGACCGCTGGCCCCAGGTGCGGGAGCTCGTGGACGAGGCGGTGTCGCGCGCCGTGCACGAGCTCACGCGCGACTGAGCGGGGCGGGAGCCACGCGAGTGGGCAGGGCTGGCGGGTGGACGGGCGCCACGCGGGTGGGCAGGCGGTGGACGGGAGCCACGCGGATAGGTGGGCGCCGGACGTCAGCCGCTGAGGCCCAGGATCAGCAGGAGCAGCAACAGAATGATGATGGTGACCAGTACCGCCGGGATCACCCAGCCCTGCTGGAGGATCGAGTCCTGCTGGCTCGGCCGCTGGTGCGGCGTGTGGTGCGGTGTGTAGGTCTGGTTCGGGTTGACCGCCCCGGTCATCATCGGGTTCGCGCCCTGGTGCACGGCGTGCGGCTGGTGGTGCGGACCCGGGGCGCCCGGCCTCGGGTTGGACATCCCCGGGTGGGCGCCGAATCCGCCGTGCCGGGGGTTCGAGCTCATCGGGTGGCCCATCTGTCCCGGGCGGGGGTTCGAGGTCCCCGGCTGCGGACCGAGGGGGCGCGGGTTGGACACGCCCGGCGGATACCCCATGCCCGGCTGTCCGCCGGTCTGCGGGTACTGCGGGGCCTGCGGGTGCACGGGGGGCAGCGGGTTGCCGTTGAGCAGGCCGGTCTGCGCCACCCGCTCGCCCTGCTGGAGCGCGTCGTCGGCGTCGTTGGAGGCACCGACCGGGCCGTCGTGGCCGAGCAGCCGCATGAGCAGCGTCTGGGCGTTCGGGCGGCGGTTCGGGTCCTTGTCCAGGCACGACTCCACGATCGGCCGCAGCGCCTCGTCCACCCCGTCCAGGTCCGGCGGGGCGCTCACCACGCGGTGCACGACCGCCGGGACGGTGTCCGAACCGAACGGTGCGCGGCCCGTCGAGGAGAACGCGATCACACAGCCCCAGGCGAAGATGTCGCACTTGTCGGTGATCCCGCGGCCCTCGATCTGCTCGGGCGCCATGTAGGAGGGCGTGCCGACGATCGAGTTGGTCATCGTGGCGGTGCCGTCGTCCACCCGGGCGATGCCGAAGTCGATCACGCGCGGGCCGTCCGGGCCCAGCAGCACGTTCCCGGGCTTGAAGTCGCGGTGGACGATCCCCGCCTTGTGGATGGCCACGAGCGCCGTGGCGGTGGAGACGGCCAGGCGCTGGAGCGCGGCGCCGCGCACCGTCCTGCCCTTGGCCACCGTCTCCTGGAGGTCCTTGCCCGGCACGAACTCGCTGACCACGTAGGGAGGGTCGCTGTCGAGCTGGGCGTCGATGATCGCCGCCGTGCAGAAGGACGCGACCCGCTGGGCGGCCCGCACCTCCTTCTCGAACCGCTTGCGCAGGTCGGCGTCGGCGGACCACTGGTCGTTGAGGACCTTGACCGCGTACTCGTCGCCGTTCCCGTCCTCAGCGAGGTAGACGACCCCCTGGCCGCCCTTCCCCAGTCGTCCGGTCACGCTGTATTCGCCGAACGCGGAGGGGTCGCTCGGCAGTAGCGATTCGGGACCGGGCATCGATGTCCTCCTGGGAGGTGGGCTTGAGCGGGGGCGCAGCATCAGGGTAACGGGGAAGGGACGCCGGGTGGGGCCGCGACCAGTCGCGGCCCCGAAGGAGTCCCCTCACCCGGGTGTACCGGATATGACTGCTGAAACGCGGAGTTCGTTCCCCTCCCCGCCCAACCTTTTCCCAGCGTTCAGGAGAGCGTGCGCGCCTCGTCCACCAGCAGGACCGGAATCCCGTCGCGGATGGGGTAGGCCAGGCCGCTCTCGTCACAGACCAGTTCGTCGGTCTCCGGGTCGTGGCGCAGCGGGGCCTGGCTCTGCGGGCAGGCCAGGATCTCCAGCAGCCAGCCGTCGATCTTCGTGCTCATGGTTCTCGTTCCTCGTGTGATGGCCGTGTCAGGCGCGGACGATGGCCAGGACCTCGTCGCGCAGGCGCGCCACGGCGGTGTCGTCCGGGGCCTCGACGTTGAGCCGCAGGAGCGGCTCGGTGTTGGAGGCGCGCAGGTTGAACCACGCGCCGTCCGCCAGGGTGACGCTGAGGCCGTCGAGCTCGTCGACGGTCACCCCGTCCCGGTCCCCGAACGCGGCGCGCACCGCGGCCATGCGACCGGCGGCGTCGTCGACCTTGGAGTTGACCTCCCCCGAGGCCGCGTACCGGGAGTACTCCTCCGTGATCCGCGAGAGCGGACGGTCGTCCGCGCCCAGAACACGCAGGACGTGCATGGCCGCGAGCATACCCGTGTCGGCCTTCCAGAAGTCCCGGAAGTAGTAGTGCGCGGAGTGCTCCCCGCCGAAGATCGCACCGGTCTCGGCCATGGTCGCCTTGATGAAGGAGTGGCCGACACGGGTGCGCACGGGCCTGCCGCCGCGCTCGGTGACGATCTCGGGGACCGCCGCCGAGGTGATGAGGTTGTGGATGACCGTGCCGCCGGGCTCGCGCTTGAGTTCCTCGGAGGCGACCAGCGCGGTCACGGCGGACGGGGAGACGGGCTCGCCCCGCTCGTCGATCACGAAGCAGCGGTCGGCGTCGCCGTCGAAGGCCAGGCCGAGGTCGGCGCCGGTCTCACGCACCTTGGCCTGGAGGTCGACCAGGTTGTCGGGGTCCAGGGGGTTGGCCGGGTGGTTGGGGAAGGTGCCGTCCAGCTCGAAGTACAGCGGGACGACGTCCAGCGGCAGGCCCTGTTCCAGGACGGCCGGGACGGTGAGGCCGCCCATGCCGTTGCCCGCGTCCACGACGACCCTGAGCGGACGGGAGCCGGTGAGGTCGACGAGCTGCCGGAGGTAGTCCGCGTAACCGGGCAGCAGGTCCCGCTCGGTGACGGTGCCCCTCGGGCCCTCGTGGGCGTTCGGGTCCTCGGCCCCGGACAGGAAGTCCTCCGCGAGCCCGCGGACGTCGGCCAGCCCGGTCTCGGCGCTGATCGGAGCGGCGCCCGCGCGGCACATCTTGATGCCGTTGTACTCGGCCGGGTTGTGGCTGGCGGTGAACATCGCGCCGGGCAGGTCCAGGGAGCCCGATCCGTAGTACAGGAGGTCGGTGGAGCCGAGTCCGGCGAAGACGACGTCCACGCCCTGGGAGGTGACGCCGTCCGCGAAGGCGCGGGCGAGCTCCGGTGAGGAGGGGCGCATGTCGTGGGAGACCACGACGGCGGGTCCGCCGACCACCCGGGCGAAGGCGGCACCGATCGCGTGGGCGATCCCGGCGTTGAAGGTGTCCGGGATCACACCGCGTACGTCGTATGCCTTGAAGATGCTTCCGAGGTCAGCCACGTCTGCTCCGGCCAGGTCGATCCTGCGACGATTCGGTCCAGCGCCCCGTCGTTCGAGCGCCGTACAAAACTAGCAAGACCGGGCCGGGTCAGCCGTTCGGGTGGTGTGGCGGGCGTTGCTCACCCCGGTCGGACTTGACCACGCGCAGGTGGCCCCGGCGCAGCGTCTCGTGGCCCTCCCCCACGGGTTCGCCGGGGGACGGCTCTTGACGCGCGGGCGGCCGCGCCGCCTCACGTACGGCGTCGGCGAGGGCCTCCAGGTCATCGCTGCCGGGACCACCTCCCGACGTCTCGACCGGAAGCCGAACGACCTCCCAGCCACGCGGCGCGGTCAACCGTTCGGCGTGGATCGCGCACAGGTCGTAACAGTGCGGTTCCACGTAGGCGGCGAGCGGACCGAGGACGGCGGTGGAGTCGGCGTAGACGTACGTGAGCGTGAATACGGCGGGCTGCCTGCACGCGGTGCGGGAACAGCGTCGAACATGGCTCACAGCGTTTGACTGTATGCCTTTACCGAGGGACACGCCAGCATCGTCCCATGACCTGCACAGTTTTTGGGCGACTGTTCTTGACCCGGGAGGGTCGACGTCCGATTCTTCCGTGGCGCCAGGACTTCGCGCAGGGCCCGCGATGGCTTAGTCTCGAAGTGTGCGACGAGTGCGCCTTTCCAGTGGCCAACCAGACAGAGTGCGGCGCCGGGACCGCCGGGGCCGGGGCATCCGCGGTCCCCTCGTGCCCTCCGACCTGCCCGTCTCCCGGAGCCGGGCGCAGGCCTTCGACGACCTCGTCCTGGACGCGGTCGAACGCCTCGAACGCCTGTGGGCGCGTGAGCTGGCGAACGTCGACTTCCTCGTGGAGGACGTTCCCCCGATCCCGCCTCACGGCGACCTGACCGAGGCGATCCCCTTCTCCCGCCTGGAGAGCGAACCCACGGGCCGCGCGCGGATCATCGTCTACCGGCGCCCGGTGGAGATCAGGACCAAGGATCCCGAGGAGCTGGCCCTCCTCGTCCACGAGACCGTGGTCGAGGAAGTGGCCAACCTGCTCGGCGTCGAACCCGAGTCCGTGGACCCGGAGAACTGATCACACCTCGTCGAGCGACCTCTCCAGCTCGTCCAGGCAGGAGCGCCAGCCCTCCGCCGTGCGCTCCGCCCAGTCCCGGCCCGTGAACGTGTGTGCCAGCACCAGCCGCCCGTCCTCCTCCAGGGTGAGGCGGAGCTGGTGCTCGCCCGTCTCCGCGTCGAACTCCCGGAAGCCGAACACCCGTGGCGGGTCCACCTCCGTGACCACGGCCGTCGTCTCCTGACCCTCCCCGTCGTCGAAGGCGATCTCGCCGCCGACCCGCAGGTCCAGCTGGTCGACCGCCATCGGGTACCACCGGCTCAGTTCGGCGGGCTCCGTGAGGGCCCGCCACACCCGCTCCACGGGTCGCCCGAGGTCCCGTTCCAGCGTCAGCGTCCACCTGTCGTCACCCAGCGACTCCAGCCGCGTCTCGCCCATGCCGCCCCCTTCGACCGATCCCTCTCGCTGACCTCACTACCCACATCCGCCCCTCCCCCACCCGGAGCTCCTCCCGCCACCCGCGTGGAAGGGGGCGCGCCCGAGCCGTGGGAGGAGGCGGTCAGGGAACGATGCCGGTCATGCTGTCGCGGACCACGGGCAGCTGGACCCTCACGGGGGCGGGGGTGACGGGCAGGACGCTGACGCCGTCGCCCGAGCGCAGGACCCGGGCCGCGTAGACCGGTCCGGAGTCCTCCAGCAGCTCCAGGCGGACCGCGTAGCCGTCCTCGGGGTCGGCGCCCGAGGGGACCCCCCAGCCCTCGGTGTCGGTGCCGAACACGTGGGTGGTTCCGGCGGCGACCTCGGCGCGGGCGGCGTCGCCCATGCTCCCGTCGGCGGCGATCGGGGTGGCCACCACCTGGGCGTCCTGGTCCGGGGCTCCCAGCACCAGCTCCACGTCGAGGTCCTCGGGCATGTCCGCGATGACGGCCGTGGTGTCGAGCGGCCCCGTGAGGGGGTCGACGGCGGCCGTGTAGGCGGTCTCCACGACCTTCCCGTCGTCCGCGGCCTCCGCGATCACTCCGGCGACCACGGCGCCGTCGGCCTCGACGACGACCGTTCCGGGGGCCTCCGCCAGGGAGCCCTCCAGGCTCAGCCAGGCGGACGCCGCGGGCGGGACGTTCAGGACCAGGGGCTCGTCGTCGGTGCCGTTGGGCTCCTCGGTCACCACGCGCACGCGGGCCTCGACCGGAGCGTCACCGGGCGCCGCCACGAACAGGCGGCGCGTGCCCTCGCCCCCGGGCACCCCGGGGATCACGTGCTCCTCGTCGGGCGCGCGGGTCGGCGGGACCCAGTCAGCGTTCCCCGAGGAGTGTTCCGCGAGCAGGGACGCGGCGACGCGGCCGGTGCTGGTGCGCACGTGGACGCCGAGGGAACCGGTGTTCTGGATGAGCTCCGTGACGTCGAGTTCGGTCGACTCCCCCGGACCGAGGTGGATACCCCGGCTGTCCGCGGAGTAGGAGGGCCCCTCCATGGTGTAGAGGTCGACGCTGACCGTGGCCCGGAAGTCCTCCGGGTTGGCCAGGTGCACGGTGAGGGTCTCCAGGTCGACGTCGTCGGGGTCGTCAGCGCCGGGCAGGGCGAACCAGGTCCCGATCGACGGTGCGGCGCAGCGGACCTCGGTGACGCCGTCATCGGAGACGGTGGTCTGCGCGGAGTCGAGTCCGGAGGCCAGCGAGCCCTCGGCGTGCAGGGCGGTGGGCCGGGTGGCGTCCCCGGTGTCGGTACTCCAGACCCGCCCGGGTTCGGTGAGCTCCTCCCCGAGAACGTCGGTGTCGGGCCCGTCCCCGTCCACCCGGGACAGCGGGACGGCCCACAGCCGGCCCTCGTCGTCGCGGCTGACCCGGGGGGCGAAGGCAGCGATCGAGCTGTCGGCGTCGTCGGACGGCTCGTGCGGGGCCGGGCAGACCCGTGACGCCAGGTCCGGGCGGACGGTCTCGGGCTCGGACACCCCGAGCTCGGCGTTGACCGGCCGGATCACGAACGCCACCCCGAACAGGGCGAGCAGGGCCAGAGCGACCAGCCCGAACAGGGCGAACCGGTTCTCCACGATCAGTCGCATGTCCTACCCCTCGTCCTCGGTGCCCGCTCGGCGCCTGGGCGCCCTGCGGGTCCCGGCGCGTCGTGTGCCCCGCGTCCCACGGCGCCTGCCCCGGATGACGGGGAGGGAGCCCGTGGTGGTCGGTCCGGGATCCGGTTCCGGCGGTTCCGGCTGGTCCTCCGGCTTCTGTTCCGGCGCCTGGTCCCGGGCCTTCTCCTGAGCCCTCTCCTGAGCCCTCTCCGGGGCCACGCGGCGGGACCTGCCCGTGCGGCGGGGTCGGCGGGGCCTGGGCATCGGAGTGGCCTCGATGAGCCTGCGCTCCTCCTCCGTCCGCACGCCCGGTGCGGCGAGCACCGCCACGATCAGCAGCAGCACTCCCTGGGTGATCCACCAGGCGGTGTGCACGAGGTCGGTGTGCCACACCCGCAGGTCGCCGCCGTGTACCGGCAGGGCCCACGCCTGGGTCCCGTTCTCGGTGTCGACCGGGGTGAGTTCGGCGCCGTCCAGGGTGGCCCGCCATCCGCCGTCGGCGGGTTCCGCGAGGGCGAGGCGACGGCCGGTGTGGCCCCCGCCGATCTCGGCGGTGAGCTGGTCGGCGGGGCCCTCCACGCGCAGCGCCTCGGCTTCGAGGCCGTCCTCGGAGACCGTGCGCAGCACACCCGTGGGTTCCGCGACCCGCCAGAGGCCGTAGTGGTCGGACAGTGACTGACGTCCGAGGCCCGGGGTGCCGTCGAGGGTGTCGACCATGGTCGCGTCGGCCGGCCCCCCGAGTTCCGGGCGCGGGTAGAGCACGTACTGGACGCCGTGGTCGAGCAGGGTGACCAGTTGGTCGCTGCCCTGGCCCGCGGCGAGCTCCGCGACGGCCTGGTCCATCGCGGCACGGGTGCCGGGTTCGGGAACGACGCGCTCCTCCCCCAGCCGGGGTTCGCGGCCCCGGACCACCACGTAGTCCACGGCGCCGTCGTCGGCGGGGGTGACGATGACGGTGCGGGGTTCGGTGCCGTCCGCGCTCACGCTCTCCAGGGCCCCGGGCACGGAGCGGGGCGCGTTCGCGGTCATCGGTCCGTCCACGCCCTCCCACATCCACAGGGCCGCCGCCGAGACGGGGGTGGCCAGCGCGAGCAGGGCCACGGCCAGCGCGAAGTACCTCCGGAGGCCGCCGTGGCGAATCATGTTCCCGAAGGCGCGGGCCGCCGTCGCGGCCGTCAGGAGGACGGCGGTGGCGGCGAAGGACAGCGCGACGCCCGGCCAGACCAGGGCGGGCGGGCCGCCGAAGTAGGGCTCGATGACGATCCTGCTGGTCAGGACGGCGACGAGCATCCCGAACAGGGCGAGGCTCCAGCCCGCCGCGACCAGCATGCGGTTGCGGAGCAGCAGCAGGGAGCACAGGGCGGCGGCGATGAATCCGGCGGTCACCCAGACCGGGGGCGTTCCGGGTCCGCCCGGGGAGAGCATGAGCAGTTCCGTGGGGGTCGCCCCGGGGTTGGACAGCTCGGGCCGGTGCAGCCCCGCCTCCAGCAGCCACAGGCTGGGGTGCGTCAGGAGTTCGAGGGTCCACGGCATGAGGAGCACCGCGGGCGTGCCCAGGCTGATGCCCATGCTGACGAAGATCCGGCGCCCCAGGTGCCCGAAGGCGACCGCGGCCAGGACTCCGGTGACCAGGCACAGGAGCCAGACTATGGGCACGAACGCGGTGGCCACGGTGAGCGCCAGGCCCAGGCCCCAAGCGGCCCTGCGCGAGGACTTCGGCGGCATGGAGACCAGGCGGACCAGCAGCAGGCCGAGGATGGGCAGCAGCGCGTGGACGAGGGCCGTGCCCAGCCTGCCCTGCGCGACGGCGCCGGTGGCCATGGGGAGCAGGGCGTAGGCCCCGGCCATCCACAGCCGGGCCGGGCGGAAGCGCAGCACCTCGCGGGCGAGCAGGTAGGAGGTGAGACCGGCCAGCGGCACGCAGCCCAGCAGGATCACCATGACAGCGATCCACGGCTGGCCGAGTGTGAGGGTGGACAGCAGCGCGAGGAACCCGACGTAGGGCGGGACGACCCCGGCCGAGCCCACTCCGCTGTCCGGGTGACCCGCCAGGTAGAGGTTCCACAGGTCGAGGGCGTTGCCGGTGACCGGGGGCAGGGCGCCGCCGCCGAGCATCCCGCCGAGGAGGAGGGAGCGTTCGGCGACGAGCGTCACCACGGTCAGGCCGATGACCAGCAGGACCCCCGGTTGGAGGACCACGCGGCGCAGGAAGGACGTGGAGTCGTCGGCGGGGCCGTCGTCCTCCTCGCCCGGAGGGGCGGTGACCGCCTGGTGGCGTCCGGCGGTGTCAGCCATCCGCTCCCCGGTGAGGACCGCGGTGACGGCGTCGGCGAACTGCCGCACGGCCACCCCCCGGGCGAGGAACGGGCGGATCGCACTGTAGGTGCGGCGCCGGTCGCGGCGCCGCCGGAACCGGGCCCGGGCCAGGCGGAACGGCCGACCGTAGACGAGGGTGATCGCGGCGGCCTCGTCCAGGGCGTTGGCGGGTTGCTTGATGAGCAGGTACATGACCACGCGCAGCAGCGAGCCCACGGAGTTGCGCAGCAGCGCGAACACCATGCCGCCGACGGGCAGGTTGGCCAGGAGAACGAACACGGCGTGCCTGCGGTCCACCCGGCGGGGGTGGTTGCGGGTGGCGGTGATCCTCCTGCGGCGTCGGGCCGAGGCCTCCGCGTGGTAGGCGACGGCGTCGGTGACCAGGCGGACCCGGAGCCCGGCGCCGCCGACGCGCCAGCAGAAGTCGATGTCGTCGCGGAAGAGCGGCAGCGCCGGGTCGAATCCGCCGAGGCGCTGCCACACGTCACGGCGGACCAGCATCCCCGCGCTGGAGACCGCCAGGACCTGGCGGGTGCCGTCGTGCTGGCCGTGGTCGAACTCGCGCTGCTCCAGCCCGGTCTCGCGGCGGCCGGCGCCGTCGATGGTGACGCCCGCCTCGACGAGGAGGCGGCGGTCGAACCAGTCGCGGAGCTTGGGGCCCAGCACGGCGCTGCGCGGGTCCTGGTCGGCGGCGGCGAGCAGGTGTTCGAGGGCGTCCTTCTCCGGGGTGAGGTCGTCGTGGATGAGCCAGATCCACTCGGTGGCGTCGTCCTCGAAGCCCTGCACCTCGGTGGTGGACCTGGGCAGGTCCAGCGCGGCCTTGACGGCGTCGCCGTATCCGGTGCGGGCGGGCAGGTCGATGACGGCGTCGGCGGGAAGGTGGTCCGCGAGGACGTCGGGGCTGCCGTCGGTGCTGCCCGTGTCGGCGGCCACCACCCGCTGTACGGCGCGGGTCTGGGCTCGGAGCGCGGACAGGGTTTCCGACAGCCATCGTGAGCCGTCGTGGGACACGATGACCGCGGTGACGACGTGGCGGGCGGAATCCAGGTCAAGCACGGCTGTGGTCGGGTCTCTCCGGGAGAAGGGGCGGGCCCGTGCGCGGGCCCGGGGTGTGCCGACCGGAGCGGTCGGTGGGCGCCTCAGTGCGCCGGGGCGGTTCGCGGAGGCGAACGCGGGACATCACGATACGCCACCGCACACCATTACGGATCATTTTGGTCGAGGGCGCGAGGGGCGACCATAGCGGTGCATTAGGCGCCCAGCGGACCTGACGGACCAATCAGGCCCAAGGGCCCGAAGGGTACGGAACATGAAAAAGGCGCGCCCGGGCTCGTGGCCCGGACGCGCCGTGACGCGTACCCCTACAGCATGTCCGCCAGGAAATCGAAATCTCCCCCGGCGGCCTTCTTCAGCCGTCGACGCTCGCGCTCGGAGAGTCCCCCCCAGATGCCGAAGCGTTCGTCATGCTCCAGCGCGTACTCCAGGCACTCCGCACGTACCTCGCACGACTGGCAGACCTTCTTGGCCTCCCGTGTCGAGCCGCCCTTCTCGGGGAAGAACGCCTCCGGGTCCGTCTGCGCGCACAGGGCACGTTCCTGCCAGCCCAGATCCTCGTCCGAGCCGTGCGCCAGCGGGATGACCTCGCTCATGCGCACCTCCTGTAGCCCCCCAATAGATGTCCCCGACCCTTTTCGTCCCCCAGGCCGGGTGGAAATCCCACAAGGGAATTACACGCGGACGCTTCACCGTGAGTCAAGCGCCCTGCGTGGTAATCCACTGAATATCATGTAACGAACCTCCGGCGGCAGGCCCGCGATGTCCGTTCTGCGGATTACCACGCAATTCACGTACCTTCCCCAGGTGCGGAGAGCGCGGCGTTCGGAGCCGGTTCAGCGCTGGCCGTCGTTGCCGTACCAGTTCTGCTGGCCGTCGGTGCCGCCCTGTCCTTGCTGGTCAGAGCCGTATCCGGCGCCGGAACCGTACTGGGCTCCGTAGCCGCCACCACTCTGATCGGTGGCCTCGGCACCATTGTTCTCACCGGAGTTAAAGAATGGTTCAACTCCGGGGGCGGCCTGGGCGTCCTGCCCCTGCTGGGCCTGCGCCTGGGCGGCCGGGTCCTGGTACCAGCCGTTGGCGATGGCGTCCTGGGCCTGCTGGTCGGCGGCGGGCTGCGGCGCGTACTGCGACGGGTCGTAGGCCTGGCCGTAGGCGGCCTGCTGCTGCGCGGCGGCGTCCTGACCGTAGGCGGCCTGCTGACCCGAGGGGTCGTAGCCGTACGCCTGCTGCTGGGCCTGGGCGTCGTAACCGTAGGCCTGCTGGGCACCGGTCCCGTACGCCTGCTGCTGCGCGGCCACGTCGTAACCGTACGCCTGCTGCTGCGCGGCGGCGTCCTGACCGTAGGCCTGCTGGGCACCGGTCCCGTACGCCTGCTGCTGGGCAGCCACGTCCTGACCGTACGCCTGCTGCTGCGCGGCGGGGTCCTGACCGTAGGCGGCCTGCTGCGCGGCGGCGTCCTGACCGTACGCGGCCTGCTGACCCGAGGGGTCGTAGCCGTACGCCTGCTGGGCACCGGTCCCGTACGCCTGCTGCTGCGCGGCCACGTCCTGACCGTACGCCTGCTGCTGCGCGGCGAGGTCCTGACCGTAGGCGGCCTGCTGGCCCGAGGGGTCGTAGCCGTACGCCTGCTGCTGGGCGGCCGGGTCGGCCGTCTGGTAGCCGGTCGGAGCGAAGGACTGCTGCGCACCGGTCGCGGGCGGGAACGGCTGCTGGTTGTACACCTGCTGCTGCGGCTGCGCGCGGGGAACCACGGTGGGGTCGTTGAAGATCTTGATCAGGTAGAACCCGAAGAAGCCGAGCACGGCGCCCTGCACCGCGCGGCCCAGGAACCCGGCGAAGGCCACGCCGCCCTCGCCCGGACGGATGTCGATGAAACCGCTGATCAGCGCGATCAGGCAGAACAGCAGACCGACGCCGACCAGGACCATCGAGGTCAGGATCACCGGGAAGGAACTGGGGCGGGTCCGCTCACTGGTCAGGACCAGGGCGACCGCGGCCGCGAGCAGGAGGGTGACGGTGAATCCGTAGAAGTCGCCGCCGTTCGCCACCATCGCCAGCGGGAAGCTGTAACCCTGCGCGCTGGAGTTGATGATCACCGAGATGAGCCCGGCCAGCATGTGGACGCCCAGAGCCCCCAGCAGGACCCAGGCCCCGGGCAGGCGCAGGCGGTCGAGTGTTTCGTTGTTCAAGAGAGGTTCCCCTCTGCTGCTTCGCCGTCGCGTCGGAGGAAGCTTGGCATATCGTCGGGCTGTCGGGTGAATCGGCCGAAACGCGCTCGACAGGACGTGGGGACACCGAGCGCGGGGCCGTTGAAGTGGGATGGTGACCGCCGTCCGTTGGTTCACACACCGTCGGTCCCGGATCGGTCACGCTGGATCGTACCCACGGAGGGGCAGACGACCCATACTCGCCCCCAGCCTGCCAGACTTGGGCGCATGCGGATAGTCGTACCGGCTGGCGGTATCGGCGGCGCGCGTTTCCTCCGTGGTCTCAGGGCCGCCATGGGGATCGACGCCGCGACCGAGTCCGACCAGGCCACAGACCACCAGATCACCGTCATCGGGAACACCGGTGACGACATCACCCTCTTCGGTCTCCGGATCTGCCCGGATCTGGACACCGTCATGTACACCCTCGGCGGCGGGATCAACGAGGAGCAGGGCTGGGGCCGTGCCGACGAGACCTTCACGGTCAAGGAGGAGCTCGCGGCGTACGGGATGAAGCCCACCTGGTTCGGGCTGGGTGACCGCGACACCGCCACCCACATCGTCCGGGCGCAGATGATCGCCGCCGGGTACCCGCTCTCCGCGATCACCACGGCGCTGTGCGACCGCTGGCGGCCGGGCGTCCGGCTCCTCCCGATGACGGACGACCAGGTCGAGACGCACGTGATCGTCAACGACGAGGACGGGCGGCGGGCGATCCACTTCCAGGAGTGGTGGATCCGACACCGGGCCGCGCTGCCCGCCGAACAGATCATCAGCATGGGCGCCGAGAAGGCCAAGCCCGCCCCCGGCGTGGTCCGTGCCATCCGCAACGCCGACGCGGTGATCATCCCGCCGTCCAACCCCGTGGTGAGCGTGGGTTCGATCCTCAACATCGAGGGCATCCGCGAGGCCATGGTGGGCAGGACCGTGGTGGGTGTCTCGCCGATCATCGGCGGAGCCCCCGTGCGCGGCATGGCCGACGCCTGCCTGAGCGCCATCGGAGTGGAGACCGGCGCGGGCCCGGTGGCCGAGCACCTCGGCTCCGACCTGCTGGACGGCTGGCTGGTGGACGAGGTCGACGCCGACACCCGGGTGGACGGCGTGGAGGTGCGCTCCCGCCCGCTGTACATGAACGACCCGGAGAGCACCGAGGCGATCGCCCAGGCCGCACTGGACCTGGCCGTCGAGCTCTCCGAGCGCGGGGAGTCGGCCCGGTGAGCGTCGAGACGCGAACGGAGCGGGGCCGGGTGGACGGGCCACCGGTGAGCGAGCTGCGGGTACGCGGGCTGCCCGGCATCCCCGAGGTGCGCGCCGGCGACGACCTGGCGGCGCTGATCTCCGAGGCCGTGGCCGCTTCCGGCCAATCCCTGGTGGACGGCGACGTCCTGGTGGTCACCTCCAAGATCGTCAGCAAGGCCGAGGGCCGCTCCCAGCCGGGAGACGACCGTGAGGCCGCGATCGACGCCGAGACCGAGCGCGTGGTGGCGCGGATGGGCCACATCCGGATCGCCCAGCACCGTTCCGGCCTGGTCATGGCCGCCGCCGGGGTGGACGCCTCCAACGTCGCCCCGGGCACGGTGCTCCTGCTGCCCGAGGACCCCGACGCCTCCGCGCGCGCCCTGCGGGCACAGCTGGCCGAGCTCCTGGGCGTGCGCGTGGGTGTGGTGGTCTCGGACACGTTCGGCCGCCCCTGGCGGATGGGCCAGACCGACGTGGCGATCGGCGCGGCCGGGATCACCCCGGTGCAGGACCTGCGCGGCACCACCGACGCCCAGGGCAACGTCATGGAGGCCACGATCAACGCGGTGGCCGACGAGGTCGCCGCCGCCGGTGAGCTGGTCAAGGGCAAGGCCTCCGGGGTCCCCGTCGCCGTGGTGTCGGGCCTGGTCGGCCTGGTCACCGAGGAGGACGGCCCCGGGGCGGCGGAGCTGATCCGCCCGGCCGACGACGACCTGTTCCGCTACGGTTCCAGGGACGTCGTGGCGGCCCGGCGGACGGTGCGCTCCTTCACCGAACGGCCGGTCGACCCGGCCCTGGTGCGCCGCGCGGTGGCCACCGCCGTGACCGCCCCCGCACCGCACCACACGACCCCCTGGCGGTTCGTCCTGGTGGAGTCGCCGGACACCCGTGAGCGGCTGCTCGACTCGATGCTGCGGGCCTGGGTGGAGGACCTGCGCCGCGACGGCTTCACCGAGGAGCAGATCGCGCGGCGGACCAGGCGCGGCGACGTGCTGCGCGGCGCGCCCAGCCTGGTGGTGCCGTTCCTGGTCGCGGACGGGGCGCACCCGTATCCGGACGAGCGCCGCGCGGACGCCGAGCGGTCGATGTTCCTGGTGGCCATGGGCGCGGGGGTGCAGAGCCTGCTGGTGGGCCTGGCGATGGAGGGCCTGGGCTCCGCGTGGATCTCCTCCACCATGTTCTGCGCCGACGTGGTGCGCGAGGTCCTGGAGGTGCCCGAGGACTGGCGTCCGATGGGCGCGGTGGCCGTGGGCTACGCGGCCGAGGCCCCGAAGGAGCGCCCGCCCCGGGACCCGGACGCCTTCATGGTGGTGCGCTGACCCCCGAGTGGAGGACGGCGCGTCCTCCGTCGTGACCCGACCCCGCCCCGGCATGCTGGGGCGGGGTCGGGGCCGTCGGGGGGAGCCGGGATGTCCGTTCAGCACTACGTGATCGCCACGCTGGTCGTGGTGGTCGCGGTCATCGTGGGCCAGCTGATCGCCGGACGGATCAGGATCCCGGGAGCGGTGGTCCTGGTGGTGCTGGGCATGCTCCTGGGAATCGTGCCGTGGATGCACTCGATGTCCATCACTCCCGAGGTCATCCTCCTGGTCTTCCTGCCGCCGCTGATCTACAACGCGGCGTTCTTCTCCTCCCCCAGGGACATGCGCGAACTGGCGCGGCCCATCATCGTGATGTCGGTCGGGATGACGCTGGCGACGGCGTTCGGGCTGGCCGCGGTCATCCACCTGCTCATCCCGGCCGCGGGCTGGCCCGCCGCCATCGCGTTGGGCGCGGCGATCGCGCCGACCGACGCCGTGGCGGCCTCCGCGATCCTCAAACGCGTGGGCACGCCGCGTCGGGTGCTGACCATCCTGGAGGGTGAGTCCCTGATCAACGACGGGGTCGCCCTGACCCTCTTCAGCCTGGCCATCACCGCCATGATGCGCCCGCTCACCCCGGGGGACGCCCTGCTGGAACTGGGCAGGGTCGTGGTGGGCGGGCTGCTCTACGGCGCCGTGGTAGCGGTGCTGATCGCGTGGGGGCGCAACCGGATCCAGGACCCCTCACTCCAGTTGATGACGGTGCTCATCACACCGTTCGTGGCCTACATCCCCTCCGAGATGGCAGGGTTCTCCGGGGTGCTGTCAGCGGTCGTGGCCGGGTTCTACCTGGGTACCCACGGTGAGGGTCTGCTGCCGCCACGGGTGAGGGCGAGCGGGCAGACCATCTGGGGCACCCTGGTGAGCCTGCTGGAGGCGATGCTGTTCGTGCTTCTGGGGTTGCAGTTGGACGCCGTGCTGCGGGCGGTACGGGCGAACTACTCGATCACGGACCTGGTGGTGGCGGCGCTCGTGGTGACCGCCACCGCCATGGTGCTGCGCATGGTGCTGATGATGTTCCTGACGTCGTTGCAGCGCTTCGTCTCCCGGTCCCCGCTGGACGTGTCGGGCTTCCGGGAGCGCGTGGCGATCGGGTGGAGCGGAATGCGCGGCGCGATCTCCCTGGCGATCGCGCTGTCCCTGCCCGCGACCCTGAACGGGCAGCAGTTCACCGAGCGGGGCGCGCTGATCTTCATCGCCGGCGTGGTCGTGATGGGCACGCTCCTGACGCAGGGCACGACACTGCCGTGGCTGCTGCGCAAGCTGCGACTGTCCGACGAGGGCACCCGTCACCGGGAGTTCCTGCGGGCCGAGTACGAGATGGACTGCGCCGCCGTGCGCAAGGTGGACGAGATGCTCACCGGGGGCGAGCTGGACGACCGGTCGGCGGACGCCATGCGTGACCGCTTCAGCAAGAGGATCGGGCACGTGAAGGGGTTGCTGGACGAGGGGGACCTCGACCGGGTGAAGGAGGACGCCCGGGACCGCAGGGAGACCCTCACCCAGATCAACCAGGCCCGACGGGACTCCCTCATCTCCCTGTACCGCTCGGGGGACATCGACCACGACGTGTTCACGAAGCTCGCCCGGGACATGGACATCCGGGACGGCGGGCCCGGCCAGTACGGAGTGTGACTGGTACCGGGTGCCCAAGAAAACCGCAAACTTTCCTAACCGTTTCCGTTGACCTTCGCGGAACGCAACTTTAAAGTTTCCTAACAATTACCGGCTCACAGAGCACGCCTTCGTCACCCCGCTCGACGAAAGGAGCACTCCCCATGCTCAGCCCCCGGAAGTCCAGGCTCGCGATCCTCAGCGGCCTCGCCGCCGTGGCCACAGCGTTCGTCACCTCCGTCGGTGCCCTGGCCCCCGAACCGGCACAGGCCTCGACGGATCCCGTCGAGACCCAGCAGACCAGCCAGTGGCTCACCGGCTACTGGCACAACTTCGACAACGGCTCCACCGTGATGCCGCTCTCCGAGATCCCCAGCGAGTACAACCTCGTGGCGGTCGCCTTCGCCGACAACCATCCCCAGCTCGACGGCGGCATCACCTTCAACCTGGCCAGCGACGAGCTCGACGGCTACACCGACGCGCAGTTCCGCGAGGACATCGCCGCCATCCAGGCCGAGGGCCGCAAGGTGATCATCTCCGTAGGCGGCGAGCTCGGCCACGTGGACGTCACCAACCCCACCCAGGCGCAGAACTTCGCGGACACCACCCACGAGCTCATGCAGGACTACGGGTTCGACGGTGTGGACATCGACCTGGAGCACGGCATCAACGCCGAGCACATGACCAGCGCCCTACAGGACCTCAGCGGCCAGGCGGGGCCCGGGCTCATCATCACGATGGCGCCCCAGACCATCGACTTCCAGAGCCCCAGCGCCGGGTACTACCAGCTGGCCAGCAACATCTCCGACATCCTCACCATCGTGAACATGCAGTACTACAACTCGGGCTCCATGCTCGGTTGTGACGACAGCGTCTACCAGCAGGGCACGAGCGACTTCGTCGCCGCGCTGGCCTGCATCCAGCTGGAGATGGGCCTGAGCCCCGACCAGGTCGGCCTGGGCCTGCCCGCCGTGCCCTCCGCGGCCGGAGGCGGCTACCTGGCCCCGAGCGGCATCATCTCCGCCCTGGACTGCCTGGAGACCGGAACCGACTGCGGCTCCTACTCCCCCACCACCCCGTACGGGCCGATCGGCGGCGTGATGACCTGGTCCATCAACTGGGACGCCACCAACAACTACGACTTCGCCAACACCATCTCGGCCCGACTCCAGTAACCCCCCAGCCCGCGGGTCCACTCCCATCCCGCGGACAGCGCCCCGTCGCCTCACTCCCATCCCCGACGGGCCGCCCGAGAAAAAAGGGGCGGGACGCCACCCCCCGGCGTCCCGCCCCTCCTTCGTGGCCCGCTCCTCGAAATCCGATGAATGGCGCCAAGCTGGCACGTCATAGCATGAGCGGAAATTGCCCCAGACTCATGAAGCGGCAAATCACTCGACTCCCGAACAAACTGCACAGGCATAAGCATGTGCAGTTCGAGTCCTCTCCGTGACCTACAGAACCCGAGGTCAGAACCTCTGGAACCTCCCGAGAGAACCTCTGGATCCCCTCGGGTAAAAATCTTCCACGCCCTCCTGTGGAAAACTCAAGAGCGCACGGTTGAACACGTACAGTGCTGTGACATGGATGCGGTTGGCCGATTTCTGCCATCCACGGGATCACGGCATAATCAGGCCTTCAATGGGCACGTCTAATCCCCCGCCCCAGGCCTGAAAGGAAACCCATGGAACGTCTCTGGGAGGTCGACCCCTCAGCACTCTTCGCGAGGCGTCTGGGCAAGACCGCAGCGGAACTCAAGGCCAGCAGGTTCAACGACGACTGCCCCGAGATCTGGGAGCTCGACAACGGCGACGTGGCCGTGGTGGGGCGCGACGCGACCGAACTCTTCCGGGACCGACTCCCCACCGGCCTCCGGGTGGGGAGCGACGAGCGCCTGGTGGTGATCCCGGGGATCATGCTCCGATCCGCCAAGAAGGACATCAGCGATGCCTGACGCCACTCCCTTCCATGCCGTTCGCGCGTCTCCCGGACGCGAGTTGGACCGTCGCGCCTACCACGCGGACGCGGCGCGAGTCCGCGCCGACCCGGACATCGTCGGAGACTCCTGGAAGCTGGAGCGGTCCCAGGTCTTCCACGAGGACGGCGACCCGGCGTGGGAGGCCTACCAGGAGGGTGACTGGGCCAGGGTGGCCCGGATCTTCGAGAGCGAGCGCCCCGACCTGGAACGCCAACGGAGGAGCTACACGCAGCAAGGAGTGCACCTGCGCCGGGTCCGGATCGTCGAGACCCCGATCACCCCGTATCTTCGGTGGGAGATGTTGAGCCACCGCGTTTTCGTCGAGAGCGGGTACGAGATCGGTGTTCTGGATGCCGAGCAGGTCGGGGAGTTCGAGCGGGAGTCACCCCTCCCGGAACTCGTGGTCTACGGAGGAGAGGTCGTCTACCAGGTTCGCTACGACGAACGCTGGACCCCCATCGGAGCCAAGCGGATCGACGACCCTGAGCTCGCCCGAACCCTGTCCGAGGCCATCGCCGACCTCTACCGCAGGTCCGAACCCCTGCTCGAGTTCTACGACAGGGAGGTCCGTCCGCGTGTCCCGGCCGTCGGCCGACCGGAGCACGCCCGTTCCGCCGTCAGCGGCTGACCGGGGCGCCGCGAGGATCCTCCCGGCTGTCGTCGTCGTACTGGTGGTACTCGCCGGACTCGCGCTGACCCTCGTCTCACCCCTGGGTCTGCGCGTTTTCGGCGGTACGAACAAGGAGTGGGAACGACTGAGTCTCATCGGCCAGACCTACGGGGCGATCTCCGCGTTGATCGCGGTGCTCGCGCTCCTCGGTGTGATCGTGACCCTCGTCTACCAGGCCCGTGAACTGCGCAGAGCGGCGGACGACAGCCGCCGTCAGGCCATGGGCGACCTCCTGCGAATGGCCATGTCCGACCCCGACCTCGACGAGTGCTGGGGGCCGGTCGACGGCGAGGACGACGCCAGGGCCCGCAAGCAGCTCATGTACACGAACATGATCGTCACGCAGTGGGGCACCTCGTTCCGGGCCGGGGCGACCCCCGAGAAACGCCTGCACCGCAACGCCCTGGAGATGTTCCGGGGCGAGGTCGGCCGGGACTACTGGGCGCAGGCCCGGACCAGTCGCCTGTCCGCGCCAGCGAGCAGGGCCGACGCCAGGTTCAACCAGATCCTCGACGACGCCTACCGTGCGGCGCTGGCCGAGGCCCCGGCCCCCGTGCCGAGGCGGGTACCCCCGCGCCCCGACACACGGCCCCGGTCCCAGCTGCGCCGAGCCGCCCCGGCCCTCCTGGCCTTCGGGCTGGGCGGCGTGGTGACCGGTGCGGTCCTCACCGCGCTGGGGCGTCGCGACGCCTGACCGGGGTGCGGGGCGCGCTCGGCGTCCCGCACCCTCCGTTCCTGGTCAGGCCATCGGCAGCTGGGGCCGCAGGATGCTCGCGGCCACGCCGTCGCTGGCCTCCGCGACTCGGCGGCGCTCCTCCGGGACGGTCCCGTAGAGGGTGGTGCGCTGACGGACCGGGCGGCCCGTGGGCTCGACGAGGGCCCTGATGTCACTGATGGTCTTGTAGGAACCCTGGCCGGAACCGGCCATGCGGCTGATGGTCTCCTCCATCAGGGTGCCGCCCACGTCGTTGACTCCCCCGCGCAGCAGCTGACGGAAGGTGTCCTCCGCGAGCTTGACCCAGGAGCCCTGGATGTTGTCGATGCTCCCGTGCAGGAGGAGTCGGGCCAGGGCGTGCACCGCGCGGTTCTCCCGGACGGTCGGCCCCGTGCGGGCCAGCCCGGCGAGGTAGATCGGCGCGTTGGTGTGCACGAACGGCAGCGGAACGAACTCCGTGAAGCCGGGCCTGCCGTTGCGCTCCATGGACCGTTCCTGGAGCGACCGCAGCAGCTTGATGTGCGCCACCCAGTGGTGCGGGGAGTCCACGTGCCCGTACATCATCGTGGACGTGGTCGGGATGCCCAGGTCGTGGGCGCTCGTGATGACCTCGATCCACTCGCTGGCCGGGAGCTTGCCCTTGGTGAGCACCCACCGGACCTCGTCGTCGAGGATCTCGGCGGCGGTCCCCGGGATCGACCCCAGTCCGGCCTCGCGGGCGCGGGTCAGCCACTCGCGCACGGACAGGTTGGTCCGGGCGGCGCCGTTGACCACCTCCATTGGGCTGAAGGCGTGGACGTGCATGTCGGGGACGCGCTCGCGGACGGCGGCGGCGATGTCGAAGTAGGCGGTCCCGGGCAGGTCCGGGTGGATGCCGCCCTGCATGCACACCTCGGTGGCCCCCGCCTTCCAGGCCTCCTCGGCGCGGTCGGCCACCTGGTCGAGGGAGAGCGTGTAGGCGTCGGCGTCGGTGCGCCGCTGGGCGAACGCGCAGAACCGGCAGCCGGTGTAGCAGACGTTCGTGAAGTTGATGTTCCTGGTCACGACGTAGGTGACGTCGTCGCCCACGGTGTCGCGGCGGACCCGGTCGGCCAGGTCGGTGAGCGCGTCCAGGGCGTCCCCGTCGGCGTGCAGCAGGGCCAACGCCTCGGAGTCGCCGAGTCCGGCCGGGTCGTTCTCGGCGCTGCGCAGTGCGGCGGCGATCTCGGGGTCCAGGCGTCGGGGTGTGGCCCCCTTCCGGTCCACTCCGGAGGCCAGTTCGTCCCAGTCGCCGTAGACCGCGTCGAAGTCGCCGCGCCGGTCACCGGTGCGGCCCTCGCCGTCGATCTCCGTGTGCAGGTCGGTGCGGCCCGAGGAGACCAGGACCGCCTCCGGCTCCTGCCAGGGGCGGCCCACCAGGGGTGCGTCCTCGCGGGCCAGGCCGGTCTCCGGGTCCACCAGGGCGTGGACGTGCTCGCGCAGGCGCGGGTCGACCCAGGGCTCTCCCGCCCGGATGTACTCGGGGTACACGGTGAGGCGCTCACGCAGGTCGAAGCCCTGGGCGGCGGTGCGGGCGGCGAGGTCGTCGATCTGCGGCCAGGGGCGCTCGGGGTTGACGTGGTCGGCGGTGAGCGGAGAGACACCGCCCCAGTCGTCGATGCCCGCGCGGATCATCAGTGCGTACTCGTCCACGCCTCCCCGGTCCGCGCCGATGAGGTTGGGCGGGGCCTGCACGTGGGCCCGGGGCCCCATGACGAGGCGGGTGACCGCGATGGTGGCGGCCATCATGTCGCGTTCGGCGTCGGGCCGGTGCATCATCGCGGTGTCCGGCTTGGCCCGGAAGTTCTGCACGATGACCTCCTGCACGCCGCCGTAGCGGCGGGAGACCCCGCGCATCGCGAAGATCGACTCCGCGCGGTCCGCGACCGTCTCACCGATCCCGAGCAGGATGCCGGTCGTGAAGGGGACGCTGGAGCGCCCGGCGTCCTCCAGGGCGCGCAGCCGCACGGCGGGGTCCTTGTCGGGGCTGCCGTAGTGGGGCTGGCCCTTCTCGGTGAACAGCCGCCGGGAGGTGGTCTCCAGCATCATCCCCATGGAGGGGGCGACGGGCTTGAGCCGCTGGAGGTCGGACCAGGTCAGCACCCCGGGGTTGAGGTGCGGGAGCAGACCGGTCTCTTCCAGGATCATGATCGCCATGGCGCGCACGTAGGAGAGGGTGTCGTCGTAGCCGCGCGAGTTGAGCCACTCGGCGGCCTGCTTCCAGCGGTCCTCGGGCCGGTCTCCCAGGGTGATGAGGACTTCCTTGCAGCCCAGGGCGGCGCCCTCGCGGGCGACCTCCAGGACCTCGTCCGGCGACATGAAGGGCGCGTCGAGACGCCCGGGGACCGTGGCGAAGGTGCAGTAGTGGCAGCGGTCGCGGCACAGGCGGGTCAGGGGGACGAAGACCTTGCGGCTGTAGGTGATGACGCCGGGGCGGCCCGCCGCCTCCAGGCCCGCGTCGCGGACCCGTCCCGCGTACTCCAGGAGTTGGTCGAGGTCCTCGTCCCGGGCGTGCAGCAGTACCTCCGCCTCGGTGACGTCGAGGGTCTTGCCGTCCCGGGCACGGGCCAGGGCCCTGCGCGTGACGGATGCCGTCGGGGTGGGGATGGGGGCAGGGTCGTTCGCACCACTCATAAGCGATCACCCTACGCGCCCGGTCGGTTTCGGTCGCGGGCGCCACCCGGTCGGGCCTGTGGACAACCCGGGAGGGGCGGGGTCCGCGGCATAGGCTTGGGGGGTGCTGACTCGGCTTCGACGGAACTCCTGGGTGCGCCTGGCCCTGCTCGCGCTGGTGTGCGCGTGCGCGGGCGCCGCCCTGTACGCCAACTGGACGCAGGCACGGGCCGCTGTGTCCGAGCTCCCGCTCTGGGTGCTGCCCACGGCGGTGCTGGCGGGCATGCTGGGGCTGGTGGCGCAGATGATGGCGTGGCGCTCGCTGCTGGCCGGTCTGGGCTCGCCGTTGCCGAGGGCGGCGGCCGCCCGGGTGATGTTCGTGGGCCAGCTCGGCAAGTACCTGCCGGGGTCGGTGTGGGCGTTCGTGGCCCAGGTGGAGCTGGCCCGTGACTGGCGGGTGCCGAGATCGCGGGGGGCGGCGGCGACCCTGCTGGCGATCGCCGTCACGGTGGCCGTGAGCCTGGCGGTGGCGGCGGTGGCCCTGCCGCTGTCCTCCGCCGAGGCGGCCCGGCGCTGGTGGTGGGCGCTGGCCGCCGCCCCGTTGCTGTTGGCCTGCCTGCACCCGAGGGTGCTGGGGTGGGGGGTCCGGCTGGCGGCCCGCCCCTTCGCGCGGTTCCGCGAGGTGGCCGAGGCGGGTCCACTGGAGATCGGCGGGCGTTCGGTCGCGACGTCGGTGTCCTGGACCCTGGTGGCGTGGGTGCCGTTGGGCGCGCACGTGTGGTTGCTGACCTGGGCCGTGGGGGGCGACGCCCTGGGATCGGTGGGCCCGGCGGTGGGCGCCTACGCGCTCGCCTGGACTCTGGGGCTGCTGGTGGTGTTCGCGCCCGCCGGTCTGGGCGTGCGCGAGGTGGTGCTGGTGGTGGCGCTGGCGCCGGTGGTCGACGCGGGCGCCGCCCTCGTGGTGGCGGTGCTGTCCCGGCTGGTGATGACGGTGGCGGACGTGGGCTGGGCGGGGCTGTCGCTCCTGTTGTCGCCGGGACCGCCGAAGGGTGGTTCCGGTGACGGGGAGGAGGGTTCTGGGCCGGTGCGCGGAGCGTCCGTGGGGGATCCGGAGAGACCGTCCCCGAGGGCGCGTACGGGACCGGGCTCCGAGCGGGAACCCGAGTAGGGCCCGGCGCGGGGAGCGAGGAGGAGACGCGTCCGGCCCGAAGTCCGGAAACGGTCCGGAGGCGACCGGGCGGGCCCTGGGTGGGCACCGAACGGCAGGGAACGCCCCGCGCAACAAAACAGGAAAGAAACCTTCTTTTTTGGCGGGACGCGGCCTATGCTCATGCCGTATGAACTGGGCCCCCCGCTTCCCACGTGTCCTGTCCGCCCTCGCCGTGACCCTCACACTGGCACCGGCCACCCTCGGCGCGGCCGATCCGGCGACCGAACCCACGGCCGAGGCCACCGCCGAAGGCCCCACCCACGCGTACGTCAAACCCGCCGACGTGGCGTGTGACCAGGGCGCGGGCACCCTCACCGTGGTGGGTCAGCTCTTCCCCGTGGTGAGCGACTCCCCCGACGGCCAGCCCGAGCTCTCCCTGAGCCTGGCCGCCGAGCTCGCCGCCGACAGCGAGGAGGACGGCGAGGACGAGACCGAGGGCGAGGAGGGGACGACCGACCTCGAACTGGAACTGGTGCCGAACCCCGAACCGCTGCCCGGGATCAGCGCCGAGGACATGGGCGCGGCCACCGAGCGCGCCGGAACCCTCACCGCCACGCTCTCCGGCGACGACGGCAGGCTGCTGACCGGTGACGATCCGCCCGGCCTGGCCTGGGAGGACTGGGAACCGCCACTGGGCTTCTACGAGGTCCGCGTGGCCACCGAGACCTTCAGCCTGCCCGGGTTCGGGGACTGCACGGTGACCGCCGCGACCCCGCTGAGCAGCGTCCAGGTGGGCACCGAGGACGAGCTGACGGAACAGCGCGCGTCGGGCCAGGAGGCGTCCTCCGACCCGCGCGCGTACCTCCCGTGGGTCCTTCTGGGCGTGGGGGTGCTCGGCGCCGTCTGCATGCTGGTGCCCGCCGTGCTCCACCTGCGCCGCCGCCGGGCGTCCTGAGGTCAGGCGGACAGCAGCCGGTCGGTGTAGGCCCTCCAGTACGGTTCGGCGTCCACCGGCCGGACACCCTCCCTGAGCCGGGCGGGCGTGCCCGGCTCGTAGAAGGCGGCCAGCGCCCGGGCGAGGTCCGCGACGTCTCCCGGTTCGCAGAGCAGCCCGTCCACGCCGTCGCGCACGTGGTCCGCGAGGGTGCCCGCCCGGGTGGCGATCACCGGGAGACCGTGCTCGTGCGCCAGCCACACGTTCTGGGTGGCGGTGGCGGAGCGGTAGGGCAGCACCAGGGCGTCGGCCCCGGCGAGCAGCCCGGGCAGCTCGTCCGCGGGCACGTACCCCTCGCGGAACCGGACCCGGTCGGCCACGCCCAACTCCCCGGCCAGGTCGGCGAGGTCCGTGGAACCTCCCCAGAACTCACCGGCGACGGTGAGGGTGACGTCCTCGGGCGCCCCCTCGGCCAGGGCGCGCAGCAGCACGTCCACCCCCTTGTACGGGCGGACGATCCCGAAGAACACCAGGTTTCGGTGCTCCCCCGAACCACCGGCACGCGCTCCCCCGGTCTCGGGCAGGTGCGGCGGCATCTCCGCGACCACGGGACGCGGCCGGTCCGGGCCGAGCAGCCCCTCGGCGAGGTGGCCCTGTTCGGCCGAGTGGGTGA
Source organism: Nocardiopsis sp. NPDC058789 (assembly GCF_042745575.1). Classification (NCBI taxonomy): domain Bacteria; kingdom Bacillati; phylum Actinomycetota; class Actinomycetes; order Streptosporangiales; family Nocardiopsidaceae; genus Nocardiopsis; species Nocardiopsis sp. NPDC058789. The sequence continues at coordinate 19,276 of NZ_JBHYOW010000019.1, read as the reverse complement.
GGACCCCGTCCACCCGCCGCAGCAGCGCGCGTACCAGGGACACGTCCACCGCCCGGCGCTCGTGCGGCAGCACGTTGTGGCACAGCGCCACCACCCGGGTCCCCCGCCGTCGCGACCTGATCCCGGCGAGGACGCCGAGGTAGGCGGGCACCTGCACCGGCGAGAACAGGGTGAGCACCACCAGGGCGTCCTCGCCCGCGAGCCGACGCCCCGTGCGCCACCAGCCGTCCGGCCGGTACCAGGCCAGCTCGTGGCGGGTGTCCGGGTACGGCTCCCCCTCGGGGTCGGTGATGGTCTGCGTGCCCGGGTAGAGCGCCGCCGGGTACTGCGCCCGCCAGGACTCGACGCCCGTCTCGTGGCCGAGCGCGCGCAGCCGGTGCGCGAGCTCCGTCGTGTGCCGGGCCCCGCCGCCCTTGTAGGGGTGTGCGGGGCCCACGAGGGTGATCCGGCCGGTCACGGGTGCTCCCTGGAACGCACGATGAGGTCGGCCAGGAGCGCGATCGCCGCGATGATCAGCCCGGTCATGAGGATCATGACGGTGTTGTTGGGTATGTAGAGCGGGTTGCGGACCTGGTCGTAGACGAACTTGACCGCCCCGATCCCCAGCAGCCACAGTGCGGGCGGCATGAGGACCTTGAGCGGGTTGAAGTACATGACCATGCGGAGCACCTGGAGGATGTACCGGTAGGCGTCGCGCACGAAGTGGAACTTGGACGTCCCCGCCCGCTTGGCGTACTCGATGGGCACGTACCTCAGCGGGTGCTGGTTGGACAGGAACGCCAGCGTGATGGTGGTGACGCAGGAGAACCCCGGGGGCAGGAGCCGCAGGTAGGGGCGGGCGACGTCCCTGCGGAACACCCGGAGCCCGGAGTTGAGGTCCGGGATGCGGGTGTTGGTGAGGCGTTCCGCGACCTTCCGGATCATCCACTTGGCGGGGACCCGGAGCGCCTTGTGCGATCCCCTCTCCTGGGTGCGCGCACCCACGACCTGGTCGATCTCCGGGTCGTTGTCGAGCATGGCGACGAGCTCGGGGATGCGCTCGTTGGGGTAGCTCATGTCGGCGTCGGTCCACGCCACGAACTCGCCGCGCGCCCGCTGGCTGCCGATCCGCCGCACGGTGCCCGCGCCGCCGTTGTGCCCGAAGGGGACCACCCTCATGTGCGGGAAGAGGCCCTCCACCTCGCGCAGCCGGGTCAGGGTCTCGTCGGTGGAGGCGTCGTCGACGGCGAGCAGTTCGTACGTGTACCCCGAGGAGTCCATCGCCGAGCAGATCCGTTTGATCTCGTCGACGACGTGCTCCTCCTCGTTGTAGCAGGGGAGGACGATCGTGACCCGCACCGGCGGGGCGTCGTGCTCCGGGGCTCGGCCTGGGGCGTCTGCGTGGCTCATGGTCCTTCTCAGCGGGGTGGTCGAGGGACGGGCGGGGGTCTCACGCCGGATCGTTCGTGGCGGGCAGGACGGCGGTCCACACACTGCCGTTGAAGGTCCAGTGTCCGGTCGGGGGTTCCATGAGGGTACTGGGGTCCATCTGGGCGACGACGTGGAAGTGCCGTTCGGGTTCGACCGTGGACCCGGTGAGCGCGTCGAGCGGTTCCCAGTCGGGGGCGGCCAGCACCGCGTCCCGGCCCCGCTGGTGCACGGCCGAGACGACCCTCTCGACCGCCTCCGGGGAGGGGTCGTCCAGGGAGGCTGTGGGCACGCCGCAGACGTTGCGCAGCAGCGGCATGTAGTTGCCCGCCAGCCCGGGGTCGACCACGATGACCGAGGAGTCGGGGGGCAGCGACGCGCAGAGACTCTCCGTCTCGGCCACGGTGCCCACGTCCTGCCGGTACCCCATGATCCCCGACGCCGAGGTGACCGCTCCGGGTCCGAGCAGGGCGACCGCCGAACCGGCGGCCACCACGACCGGGAGGCTCCGCACCATCGCGGTGGCGCGGGTGTGCCGGACGGAGTTCTCGCAGTAGCGGGTCAGCCAGGCCAGGAACCAGACCGCGAACAGCACGAACGCCGGGATCACCAGCACGATCAGGCGCCTACTGGCCCAGGGGTGGTCCGGGGTGATGGCGGGGCGCAGGAGCGTGGTGGAGACCGTCCACACGAGCAGCATGGCGGGCAGCAGCCACTGGAGGTCGCGGCGCTGCGTGAGGCGCCGCAGGACCAGCGCCACCCCCAGGGAGGCGAACAGCACGGTGCTCAGCCCCACGTACCAGCCCACCCAGTACAGGCTCATGTCGTAGTAGGTGCGGCTCCCCTCGATCGGCAGTCCCTCGATGTCCTGGACGGAGGCCACCCACTGGTCGGTGAAGTCGCTGCCGTGCCCGTAGTCCGGCCAGAGCAGGGGGCGGACGGCGAAGCCGACCATGACCAGCAGCGCGAGCAGCGCCATCGCGTTGGGCAGCCAGCGGACCCGCTCGGTGTGCGGCAGCCCGAACCGCCACAGGGCGGCGGTGAGCGCGACGGTGACGCCGAGGACCGCGGCGCTGATCAGCAGGAGCGGGTTCAGGGAGTCCGACAGGTACTCCAGGTACGGCAGCGAGTAGCCGTACCCCGCGACCAGCCCGTACCCCACGCCCACGCCGAGGCCGGTGAGCAGTGGCAGCGCCTGTCCGCGCCTGGCGACCAGCAGCAGGCCGACGAAGCCCACCACCGGCAGGAGGTCGCGGATGGCGTCGATGCGCACCAGCACGCCGAGGCCGAACACCACCCCGGCCACCAGCGCCAGCGCCTGGGGGCCTCCCCAACGGTCGGTGAGGGCGCGTCTGCGGCTCAGGGCGTCGAAGGCGAGGACCATGCCGCCCAGGAGCAGGATCTGCGCGAGGGGCTCGCTGTAGGTGAACCGGCTGACCCACTGCTGGGGCAGGCAGACCGCCAGGATCAGGGCGGCCAGCGGGGCCCAGCGGGCGCCGACCAGGCGGGCGGTGAGCCCGGCGAAGGTCAGCACGCCCAGCGCTCCCAGGACCGGGGTGGTCACCAGCATGCCGTCCAGGCCGCCGAGCCAGTAGCCGACCGCCAGCACCAGCGGCGCCCCGGCCATGAACTGCGGCCAGATGACGTCGTCGCGCTGGTAGTGGGCGAGGCTCTGGTAGCTCAGGGCCGGGTCGTCCCCCGCGATGAGTTCCCGCTGCTGCGGGATGGGCAGGAACCCGTTCTCCGCGATCCAGGCCGTGTACATGGCGTAGGAGGCCGGGTCCCGCCGGATCACCAGGGCCTCGGCGTGGTAGGCGATCTGGACGACCGCGAAGCCCACGGTGACGACCACGACCGCGACCACCGGCCACCAGGGCACGTCCTCCTCGTCCGGCGGGTCCGGGAGCAGGCGCGGTACCAGGGCGCACGCCGCGACGACGGCGGGCAGTCCCAGGACGAGTCCGGTCAGCGGGGTGAACTGGCCCAGGACCAGCAGGGGGAAGGCGACGAGGAGCCAGGCCGAGAGGGCGATCGCGGGGAGCGCGGTCACACGGGCGAGGAGCCGTCCGGGAAGCAGGCGCATGAAGGCAACTCTGGCACTTCGCCCTTCGCTACGCACACTCCGTCCCCAACCAGGGCGCGACCGTGACAAAGGGGGCGTGCTCGGAAGGGGCGGCCGCGGGCGGGGGCGGTCCGGGAGATCGGTCCGGGAACACGCCCTAGCATGGGCGCCATGTCCGACTCTCCCGCGCGGCTCTGGCGCGCCCTCGTCTCCGCCGATCCCACCCGCCCGTTCGTGACCTCCTACGACGGCCTCGGGGACCGGATCGAACTGTCCCGGGCCACTCTCGACAACTGGGTGTCCAAGACCTCGAACATGCTCGTGGACGGCTTCGGTACCCAGCCCGGCGATCGGATCTCGCTCGCCCTGCCGCCGCACTGGCAGTCACTGGCGTGGGTGCTGTCCTGCTGGTCGGTGGGGGCGGCCGCGGTGCTCTCCGGTGAGGGCTCGGCGCCCGAGGTCGCGGTGGCCGGACCGGACCGCCTCACGGAGGCGCTGGACAGCGGGGCGGAGGAGGTCGTGGGCACCTCCCTGGACCCGTTGGGCCTGCCGCTGCGCGAGGTACCGCCGATGGTCACCGACTACACCGTGGAGGTGCGCGGGCACGGAGACCACTTCCCCGCCTACCCGGTGGACGCCGCCGAACCCGCCCTGGAGTCCGCCGGGCGCACTCTGACCGGCGCCGAGGTGGTGGCGGCCGGACTGGCCCTGGCCAAGGCGTGGGACCTGGGTGAACGTGACCGCCTGGCGGTCGTCACGGCTCCCGACGCCCCGCTGGACTCCTTCGGCGCGGACCTGGCCGTGGTCACCGCCGCGATCGCCTCCGGGGTTCCCCTGGTACTCACCCCGCCGCCCGCCGAGGACGGGCTCCAGCGGTTCCTGGACCGGATGGGCGCGGAGGGCGTGACCGTCCTGTACGGCACCGAACCCGCCGGGGACCTGCCCTTCCGCCGGGTGACGCGGTAGGGGCCACGGTCGCTCCCGCCTATGCGCCGAGGGCGAGGCTCCAGCCTCGTCCGCTCCGGCGCGACTCCGAGCGGGACCGGCGGGCTCCCTCCGCCCGCTCGGCCGCTCGGACCCTCCGGGCCTCCTCGCGCCGCTCCTTCCGTGCCTGGCGCGCGGCGCGCTCCTCGCGGGCGGCCCGTTCGGCCTCGGCCCGGTAGAGGTCGGCGGCCTGTGCGGCGAAGTCCGGGTGCATGGTGTCCCCCTGCTGGTCCGTGTCGGCCGGGAACCTCCCGGCTGGTTACAGACTCCGGCTAAGGCACCCGGCCGCACATCGGGAGACTTCACCAGATGACGGCGCCGTGCCCCGCCTCAGAGGGCGCGGGACACGGCGTGAGGACGTCTGAGGTACCTCAGAGGGCCGGTGGGGGGCGGTGGGGCCGCACGGCGGTCCGGGCTCAGGACTCCCGGTAGTAGGCGTCCGCGACGATCCCGGCGCGCGTCGACTCGTCGTAGGTGTACACCTCGCGGCCGTCGACGAACACGCGCCGGGCGCGGCTCATGATGTCGAGCGGGTCTCCGGACCACACCACGACGTCGGCGTCCAGCCCGGGGCGCAGGGACCCGACCCGGTCGTCCAGGCCCATGATCTCCGCGGGGTTGACGGTGAGCGCGCGGATCGCGGAGTCGCGGTCCATGCCCTCCTTCACGCACAGGATGGCCTGGTACACGAGGAACTCGATCGGGATGACCGGGGCGTCGGTGGTGAGGGCGACCTTCACGCCCGCGCGGTCCAGGATGCCCGGGTTGGCCAGGGTCCGGTTGCCCACCTCCACCTTGGAACGGCTGGTCATCAGCGGACCGGTGATGACGGGGATGCCGCGCTCGGCGATCTCGTCGGCCAGCAGGTGGCCCTCGGTGCAGTGGTTGATGATGAGGCGGTAGCCGAACTCGTCGGCCAGGCGCATCGCGGTGTGCATGTCGTCGGCGCGGTGCACGTGCTGGCACCAGGGCACCTCGCCGTCGAGGACCTGGACGAGGGTCTCCAGGGTGTTGTCGCGGTCGAAGGGCGTGCCCTCCTGGGCGGCGTGGTCCCGCTTGGCCTTGTAGTCCTGGGCCCGGGTGAAGGCGTCGCGGATGACCGCGGCCACGCCCTGCCGGGTGGAGGGCAGGGTGTCCTTCTTGCCGTAGACGCGCTTGGGGTTCTCACCGAGGGCGCTCTTGACGCTGGCGGGCTCCTTGAGGAGGCGGTCCTCGACGCTGCGGCCCCACATCTTGAGGGCGACGGTGCGGCCGCCGATGGGGTTCCCGGAGCCGGGCTTGATCACCGAGCTGGTGACGCCTCCGGACAGGGCGTCGGCGAAACCCTGGTCGGCGGGGTTGATGGCGTCGATCGCGCGCATGCGGGCGCCGTTGGGGTCGGTCATCTCGTTGGTGTCGTCACCGGCCCAGCCGATGGTCTCCTCGTGGATACCCACGTGGCCGTGGGCCTCGACGAAGCCGGGAAGGACCCACTGACCCGCGGCGTCGACGATCTCGGCGCCCTCGGGGACCGTGACGTCGGCGGCCGGTCCGACGGCGGCGATCTTCCCGTCGGAGATGAGGACCGTGCCCCCGTCGATGGGGTCGCCGTCGACGGGAACCACGTATCCGGAAGTGATTGCGATATCCATGGCGGGCAACCTAGCCCATGGACGGTCACGTTCCCAAGGCCGTTCCGTGACCGATCAGCCAACGACCGGTCAGCCCTCGGGCCAGCGCACGGTGAGGAGTTCGGACTCGGGGGTGAGGTCCACACTGGCCTCCTCGATGGAGTCGCGCACCATGCGGCAGTGCCCGACGTCCTCGGTGTCCCCGGTCAGCTCGCCGCCCTGCGCGGCGAAGGCGTAGACCATGCTGGGGCGGTCCGCGAACTCCATGATCCGGAACGCGCCTCCGAGGCCCGGGTGGTGCGGGGTCTCCTCGGGGATCACGGCGAGGCTGAGGATGCCCGCCTTGACGAGGTCCCCGAGGAAGTCGCGCTGTCCGTTGAGGACGTCGGCGCCGCCCTGGGGCCGCTGGAGCACGGACTCGTTGAGGACCACGCGCAGCGCGGGGCCGTCGGGGCCGGTGGTGGCGGCGCGTTCGGCCATCTCGTCCTCCACCAGGGCCTCGATCTCCTCGCTGTCGAGGTTGGGGTGGCGGGGTTCGAGGATCGCCCGCGAGTACTCGCGGGTGCGCAGGAAGACGGGGACCGCCATCGGCTGGTGCTCCCAGAGGCGGGCGGCGTGCGTGCCGAGCTCGCTCATGTCCCCGAACTCGCTCGGGAAGGCCTCCGCCTGGAGGGTGATGGCCCACGCGTCGACCAGCTGGTGCTCGGTGCCCAGCGCGGTGTCGACCCTCTCGACCAGTGATCGGGCCGGGCGGCAGTGCGCGTCCTCGACCTCGCGGAGCTTGTCGTCGGTGACCCCGACGTTCCTGGCGAGCTCGGCACGTGAGAGGCCCCGATCGGAGCGGGCACGCAGCACCCGTGCCCCGAAGGGGAGCCACATCGCCGACGGCAACACGGTGTTCACGCCCATAACCTCTCCCGTCCTAGGCCGGTCAGCAGTCACCTGTGGAGGGCAGGTGGTGACGTACCCTCTGTCCGACGCCCCAGCCCCTGTGGTCCGACCCTCCCCGGTTCGGGGCGGCTGGTCAAGCGACCGGGCGGGTGCGGCCATCCGTGATAAGTCAGTACAAAGCCGATGATGTCGCCCCAGCGCTGTCGAGTGTTTCCCCCGATTGGAAGGTCCGTTGGTCTACTTCGCCCTCTTCCTTGCCCTCGCGTCGCTCGTCTTCTGGGTCTACGTGCTCTTCGACGTCATCGGCTCGGACTCCGAGAGGATCCGTCTCCTGCCCAAACCGGTGTGGGCGGTGATCGTCCTGCTCCTGCCCAAGGTCGGCGCCGCGCTGTGGTTCCTGCTCGGGCGCCCTCCGCGCGACCCCGCGCTCGCCCAGGGCCCCGCGGGCCCGCCCCCGCCCTTCCCCGAGTACGAGCACCCCGGACGTGCCCGCGCCGTCTCTCCGGAGGAGGACGAGGCGTTCCTGCGGCGCTGCCGTGAGCGCGCCGAGGAGCAGCGCCGCCGCGCCAGGGAGATCCAGGAACGCGAGTCCCGGGAGCGTCAGGAGCGTGAGCACGGGGGACGCGACGCCGGAGGGGCGTCCGGCTCGGACGACTCCCGCCGTGACGACGACGAGGACCCGGTCGGTCCGTCGTCCTGACCGCCGTCCGAAGGGCCCGGAGCACGCCGGATCCGCCGTCGGGCCAGCCCACGGGACCGGCGCCCACCCGTCCGGAGTAACCTGTGTGCCGCCCCGCCGCGAACCTGACCCGGAAGTGAACCGATGAACCGCTTGACCCTGCCGGTAGCGATCCTCGCCTCCACCGCCCTCCTCGTCACGGCCGCGTGCCAGAACGAACCGGAGACGCCGGAGTCACCGGAATCCCCCGAGGCCACGGAGGCCACGGAGACGGAGGTGGAGGTCCCCGACGTCGACGGGGCCACCCTGCACACCAGCGAGGGCGACATCGAGGTGGAGTTCTTCGCCTCGGACGCCCCGCGTGCCGTCACCAACTTCGTGGAGCTCGCCGAGGGGGACGGTCCGAAGAACGAGGAGACGGGCGCCGCCGAGTTCTACGACGGCACGGTCTTCCACCGCGTGATCGACGGCTTCATGATCCAGGGCGGCGACCCGACCGGCACCGGTCGCGGCGGCCCCGGCTACACGTTCGAGGACGAGTTCGACTCCGGTCGCGCGTTCGACGAGCCGGGTCTGCTCGCCATGGCCAACTCCGGCCCGAACACCAACGGTTCGCAGTTCTTCCTCACGGTGGAGCCCACGCCGCACCTGACCGGCCTGCACACCATCTTCGGCAAGGTCGCCGACGAGGAGTCGATGGAGGTCGTGGACGCGATCGCGGTCGTCGAGACGGACAGCGCCGACCGCCCCACCAGCGACGTCGTGCTGGAGTCGGTCACCGTCAAGCGCGCGGAGGACTGACCCCCGCGCGAGCGGACCGAACGGCGGCGGTGCCCTGGGGCACCGCCGCCGTCGTCGGGCCACACCTCCGGGATCGTCAGCGCCGTCGCTTGGCTCTGGCGGCGCGGGCGCGCTCCACCGCGGGGCCGATCGCCTCGACCAGCCGGTCCACGTCCTCCTCGGTGGACGTCCGTCCCAGGGACAGGCGCAGACTGCTCAGGGCCGTGTCCGGGTCCGCGCCGGTCGCCAGCAGCACGTGACTGGGCTGCGCCACCCCCGCCGAGCAGGCCGAGCCGGTGGAGCAGGAGATGCCCCTGGCGTCGAGCAGCATCAGCAGGGCGTCGCCCTCGCATCCGGGGAAGGACAGGTGCGCGATCCCCGGGAGACGCAGCTCCGGGTCGCCGTTGACCACCACGTCGGGCACGACGCCCCGGACCCGGGACTCCAGTTCGCCTCGGAGCGCGGTGAGGTGCTTGGCGTGCTCCTCGCGGTCACGGACGGCGGCGTCCACGGCGGTCGCGAGGCCGCGCGCCAGCGGGGCGGACAGCGTTCCGGAACGGATGTCGCGTTCCTGGCCGCCACCGTGCAGGACCGGGGTCGGGGCGATCCCCCGGGCGACCAGCAGGGCTCCGGCGCCCACCGGACCCCCCAGCTTGTGCCCGCTGAGGGTCAGGGCGCTCACACCGCTCGCGGCGAAGTCCACCTCCAGCGCGCCCACAGCCTGGACCGCGTCCGTGTGGAAGGGGACTCCGTACTCGGCGGCGACGGCGGCCAGCTCGCGCACCGGCTGCACGGTGCCGATCTCGTTGTTGGCCCACATCACGGAGACCACGGCCACGGAGGCGGGGTCACGGTCGATCGCCGCGCGCAGCACCTCGGGAGCCACCCGGCCCACCGCGTCCACGGGCAGTTCCTCGCACACGGCGCCCTGGTGGTCGGCCATCCAGCGCGCGGGGTCGAGCGCGGCGTGGTGCTCGACGGCGCTGACCAGGACACGAGTGCGCCGGGGGTCCTCGGCGTTGCGGGACCAGTACAGGCCCTTGATCGCGATGTTGTTCGACTCGGTCCCGCCCGCGGTGAAGACCACCTCGTGCGGGGTGGAGCCCACCGCCTCGGCCACACGTTCTCGGGACTCCTCGACGGTACGCCGAGCGGTCCGTCCGTGGCCGTGCAGGGACGATGGGTTGCCGAGCGCGCCGAGCTGCGCCGCCACATCGGCGATCACCTCGGGGCGGACCTCGGTCGTGGCTGCGTGATCCAGATACACCATGGCGCATTCCAGGATACGTCCGACCACATCCGCCCCCATCCCCCGCCCCGTCTCCTCCTCCACGGGCCGTGCGGGCGGGTCCGCCGCGCCCGCCCGCCGTCGCGTCGTCCCGCCCCCGACACGTGGCCCGCTCCTCTTCCGACGCCTCCGTCCACAGGCCGACCACGACCTCCTCCGCGTCCGACCACGGACCGATAACCTTGGACCATGCCTGACTCCGTGCCCACGCCGCCCGCCTCGCCCGCCACTCCCTCCGGGGAGCACTGGCCCGCGCCCGTCGCGCGGCAGCCGGTGCGCGCCCGCGTCTCCCTTCCCGGATCCAAGTCCGTCACCAACCGGGCGCTGATCCTCGCCGCGCTCTCCGAGACGCCGTGCGTGGTACGCCGCCCCCTGGTGAGCAGGGACAGCGAGCTCATGGTGGGTGCCCTGCGCGCCCTGGGCACCCGGGTCACCGAACTCCCCTCCGACGACCCGGAGGTCCCGGACCTGTCCGTGACCCCGGTGGCGCCCCGGGGCCCGGCCGCCGTGGACGTCGGCAACGCGGGCACCGTCATGCGGTTCGTGCCGCCGCTGGCCGCCCTGGCCTCCGGGGACGTCCGCTTCGACGGCGACCCCCGCGCGCGTGAGCGGCCGGTGGACGAGCTGCTCGGCGCCCTGCGCGCGCTGGGCGCCGACATCGACGACGAGGGGCGCGGCGCCCTGCCGATGACCATCCACGGCACCGGTGCCGTCCGCGGCGGCGAGGTCACCCTGGACGCCTCGGGCTCCTCGCAGTTCGTCTCCGCGCTGCTGCTCAGCGGTGCCCGTTTCACCGAGGGCGTGCACGTGCGGCACGAGGGCCCGCCGGTCCCCTCCCAGCCGCACCTGGACATGACCGTGGAGATGCTGCGTGCCGTGGGCGTCCGGGTCACCACGGGCGAGAACGCGTGGAGGGTGGAGCCGGGCCCGGTCCGGGCCTCGGAGATCACCGTCGAGCCCGACCTCTCCAACGCCGCGCCGTTCCTGGCCGCAGCCCTGGTCAGCAAGGGTGAGGTGACCGTCCAGGGATGGCCCGAGCACACCACCCAGCCCGGCGACGCGCTGCGCGATCTCTTCACCCGGATGGGCGGCGAGGTCTCCCGCTCCGGTGAGGACCTCACCCTGCGCGGTACCGGCGAGATCCACGGGATCACCGCCGACCTGCGCGACGTGGGCGAACTCACCCCCACCATCGCCGCCGTGGCGGCCCTGGCCGACTCCCCCTCCCGCCTCACCGGGATCGCCCACCTGCGTCGGCACGAGACCGACCGCATCGCGGCGCTGGCCGCCGAGATCAACCGCCTGGGCGGGGACGTGGAGGAGCTGCCCGACGGGCTGCTCATCCGGCCCCGGGCCCTGCACGGCGGGGTCTTCCACTCCTACGACGACCACCGGATGGCCACGTCCGGCGCGGTGATCGGGCTCGCGGTGCCCGGGGTGGAGGTGGAGAACATCGCCACCACGCGCAAGACGCTGCCCGACTTCCCGGGTCTGTGGTCGGAGGTCCTGGCATGAGCCGCACGCGGGGCGGGGGCCGCCACCTGGACGAGGACGACATCCGTGTGCGCGCCCGAGGCGGCTCCAAGCCCCGCACCCGGAACCGGCCCAAGCACGAGAACGCCGTGGAGGGCCTGGTCACCGCCGTGGACCGGGGGCGATACCGCTGCCTGGTGAACGGTGTCCCCGTGGTGGCGATGAAGGCCCGCGAGCTCGGCCGGGGATCGATCGTGGTCGGTGACCGGGTGGACGTGGTCGGAGACCTCTCCGGCAGACCCGACACCCTGGCCCGCGTGGTGCGGGTACGCGAGCGCGCCTCCGTGCTCAGACGCACCGCCGACGACACCGACCCGGTCGAGCGGGTGATCGTCGCCAACGCGGACCAGCTCGCGATCGTCTGCGCCCTCGCGGACCCGGCCCCGCAACCGCGCTTCGTGGACCGCTGTCTGGTCGCCGCGTACGACGCCGGGCTCGAGCCGCTGCTCTGCCTCACCAAGGCCGACCTCGCCGCGCCGGACGAGATGCTGAGCACCTACGAGCCCCTCGGGCTGCCCTACGAGGTGCTCGGCCCGGAGGGTGACCTGGACGAGCTGCGCGGCCGTCTCGCGGATCGCACCACGGTGTTCGTGGGCTCCTCGGGTGTGGGCAAGTCCACCCTGGTGAACAGACTGGTGCCGGGCACGGACCGGGCGGTGGGCCACGTGAACGCCGTCACCGGCCGTGGCCGCCACACCTCCACGTCCGCGCTCGCCCTGCGGTTCGAGGGCGGCTGGCTGATCGACACCCCCGGCGTGCGCAGCTTCGGCCTGGCGCACGTCTCCCCCGAGGAGATCGTGTCCGGGTTCCAGGACCTCGCCGCACTCGCCGCCGACTGCCCGCCCGCCTGCTCCCACCAGCCCGACGCCCCGGAGTGCGCCATCGGCGCGGCTCTGGCACGCGGCGAGGTGGACGCCGAGCGGGTGGCCTCGCTCCGCAGGCTCCTCAGCAGCCGCGAGGGCGACGACGACACCGAGGACGCCCCGCCGCCGCCCGGCCCCCACTCCTGACACCCGCCGGGCCCGGGTGCGGTCGGCCTCTACGGAGGGGTCGACCGAACGGGCTCAGGCCGTCCGGGCCCCGGTGTAGCCGGCGGGCAGGCGGTGTTCACGCCCCCAGGCCCCCAGGGGCTCCAGGGCGCGGTTCAGGCTGCGGCCGAGGTCGGTCAGCGAGTACTCCACCCGGGGCGGAACCTCGGAGAAGTCCTCACGCCGTACGATCCCGTCGTCCTCCAGCTCGCGCAGGTGCGAGGCGAGGACCTTCTCCGTGATGCCCGGCAGGGCGCGGCGCAGCTCACCGAACCGGTGGGGACGTTGGTCGAGCGCCCACAGCACCAGCACCTTCCACTTGCCGCTCACCACGTCCATCGCTGCGTCGATCCCGCAGTGATACCCGTCCCGCCCCTGTTTGGCGGCCATGACCCCCACCCCGTCCACCTGCTCGCTTACCCCGAAGTGCGCGCCCACTCCGAAGTGCGTACTTGTCCCGTGCCGAGCGCGGTACAAGCCTAGACACATGACCAACGACAACAAGCCCCGCGTCGTCCTGCTCGGACTCGGCGCCATGGGCACCGCCCTCGCCCAGGCCTGGCTGCACGCCGGGTACCCCCTGACCGTCTGGAACCGCACCGCCTCTCGCGCCGAGCCCCTGCGCGCGCTCGGCGCCGACGTGGCCGCCACCGCCGCCGAGGCGGTCGCCGCCGGAACGCTGATCGTCACCTGTCTGATGGACGACGCCTCCGTCGGGGACGCCCTGGCCGGGGCCGACCTCGTCGGCAGGGACCTGGTCGACCTCACCACGGGCACCCCGAACGAGGCCGACGCCCGCGCCGTGTGGGCGCGGGACCGGGGCGCCCGCTTCCTCAGCGGCGGCATCATGTCGAGCCCGTCGATGGTGGGCGTCCCCGAGGCCGGCGGGTACGTGTTCTACAGCGGCTCCCGGGAGCTCCTGGACCAGCACGAGTCCGCACTGGCGGCCGTCCTGGGCGTGCGCTACACGGGCTCCCGCCCCGGCTCCGCGGCCCTGTACGACATCGCGCTCCTCAGCGCCATGTACGGCATGTTCGCCGGGGTCTCCCACGCCTTCGCGCTGGTGCGCGAGGAGGAGATGCCCCTGAAGGAGTTCTCCGGCCTGCTCACCTCGTGGCTCACAGCCATGCTCACGTCCAACGACACCGTCGCCGACCAGCTCGACAGCGGTGACTACACCAGGGACGTGCAGGCCAACCTGGGGATGCTGGTGTCCGGCTTCCGCACCTTCGAGGTCGCGGCGCGGGAGCAGGACGTGGACTTCCGGCTGCTCGCGCCCTACCTGGAGCTGCTGGAGGAGCGCCTGGGCCAGGGGTACTCCGACGAGGGCACGGCGGGCGCCATCGGGCTGCTCGCGAAGTCCGCCTAGTCCGCGGGCGACCGGCCCGCCGTGCGGGCCCCGCGTGCGTGGGGTCCCGGCGGGCCGCTCACTGTGGTCGGGGGGAGGGGGCCTCGGGGTCGACGGTCCCGCCGCGGCGCCGGTCGCGGGCGCGGTCGCTCTCCGTGGACCCCTGGTCCACGGGGTCGCCGAGCGGCACCTCGCCGCGTTCGCTACGCCCCCGTCCCTCCGGCACCTCCGCCTCCTGACGGTCGACCAGCAGCATGCCGTGCACGACCGTCTCCACCCGGTGGGCCGCCCGGTCCGGATCCACCGGTTGGAGCGCGTACGAGACGGTCAGTCTCAGGGCGACGTCCGCGACCGCCTCCGCGGTGCCGGACGGCACCTGCGGGCAGTGCTCCGCCAGCGTCCAGGCGATGCGTTCCCGCAGCGCGTCCAGGAGCGGCGCCGCCCGGGTGGTGAGCACCGGCAGGAGCTGGTCGTCCCCGGTGACGACCGCGCGCAGCAGGGGGTTGTCCCGCGCGGCGAGGAGGACCATCCGGGTGGTGCGGCTGACCGCGTGGGCCGGGTCGTGGCCGTCGGCCGCCAACATCTCCTCGACGGTGTCCAGGAGTGCCGTGACCTCCCTCACCACCACCGCCTGGAGCAGGCCCTCCTTACTGCCGAACACGTTGTAGAGGGTCTGCCTGGACACCCCGGCGGTGGCGGCGACGTCGATCATCCGCCGCTCGCCCCAGTGCCCCGCCAGCACCTCGGTGTAGGCGGCGTCCATCAACCGTCCACGCACCCCGGTGCCCTCCCGGGGCCGTCTCTCTCCGCTCACGCCACCCATCCTCGCACCCCATCCCCGGGGTCGCGCTCCCCCTAACACTCTGGTCACGCCGGGGGCGGCGCTTTGGGCATGTTCGTGCCCGGGAGGGTAGCGTTACCGGCCATGGTGTCCTTTGACGATGATCTGCGGCTGGCCCACGTGCTCGCCGACGCTGCCGACGACATCGCGGTGAAGCGGTTCCGCGCCCTCGACCTGGTGGTCGACACCAAGCCGGACCTGACTCCGGTGACCGAGGCCGACCGCATGGTCGAGGAGACCCTGCGCGGCGTGCTCTCCCGCGCCCGTCCGCGCGACGCCGTGGTGGGCGAGGAGTACGGCCGGAGCGGCAACAGCAACCGCGTGTGGGTCATCGACCCCATCGACGGCACCAAGAACTACGTGCGCGGCGTGCCCGTGTGGGCCACGCTCATCGCCCTGCTGGAGGGCGACCGGCCCGTGGTGGGCGTGGTGTCGGCTCCCGCGCTGCACCGGCGCTGGTGGGCCTCGAAGGGCGGCGGCGCCTGGGCCGGCCGCAGCCTGTCCAAGGCCTCCCGCTGCCAGGTCTCCAAGGTCCAGGAGCTCTCGGACGCCTCCCTGAGCTTCTCGTCGTTGTCCGGATGGGAGGACCAGGAGCGACTGGAGTCGTTCCTGGGACTGACGCGCTCCGTGTGGCGGACCCGTGCCTACGGTGACTTCTGGTCCCACGTGATGGTCGCGGAGGGCACAGTGGACATCGCGGCCGAGCCCGAGCTCTCGCTCTGGGACGCGGCCCCCCTGCCGATCATCCTGGAGGAGGCCGGCGGCCGCGCCACCAACCTGCGCGGGGACGGCTTCGAGGACGGCGGGCCCCTGGTGTGCAGCAACGGCGCCGTCCACGACCAGGTCCTCACCTGGCTCAACGGCGGACCCACCCCGTTGCGCCGTCCGGAATAGCCACCGGCAACCACGAAAAGCACCCGCGCGATTACTTTCAGTAGTAGCGTGCGCTGTGTGCTGACCACGACAACCCATCGACTCCGCGCGGTCGCGCTGTGCGGGGCGGCCCTCCTCCTGTCCACCGGGTGCGGCCAGGGCCACGGCCACACCCCGCAACAGCTCAGCGAGATGATCGCGGACACGGTGCGCGACGCCGCCGCCTCGGGCCCGCTCGGGCTCGGTGTGCCCGACACCCTGTTCGACCCCGCCCGCTACGCGTGTTCCCCCGCCGTGGACCCCGGGCTCCCCGGCGGCTGGCGCAGTGAGGCCCCGCGCGAGGCCGTCCAGGACGGGGATCCGGTGGAACTGGGCCTCTCCGACGCGGAGGGCGCACACTCCGGCCAGGTGGCCGCCACGGTGACCGGCCCGTCAGGGGAGAACTCCACCGCGGAGGCCGGCACGTCCGACGGCGGCTGGGCCCGCCTGGACTACCCGGACGCCTTCGACGGAGCCGAGGAGCTCACCACCGGTGTGTACACGGTGGTGTGGTCGGACGCCGGCACCGGAGCCCCCATCACCTGCGACGGCTTCGAGGTCGAGTAGGCCCGGCCCGTGTCGTGACCCCGTGTGTCCGAGAACGGCCAAGAGAATGTTCCTCCCGGGCTGAACCGAAACCCCGCGCGTTGGCGATGGGTCTGGTGAAACCCCGCGCGACGCGGGGCGACCCGGCGCCGCCCCTCGCCGCGCCGGGCTCCACAGACACACGGGAAGGGGCTCCATGCTGCGTTCCCTCACAGCTGGGATCGTGCTGGCCTTCGCCGGTTCCCGAGCCAACGTGGCCCGCACCATCCTGTCCTGCGCGGGCATCGTCGTCGGTGTCGGTGCCCTGATCATGGTGGTCACCGCCGGTGAACTGGGCCAGCGCTACGCCACCGCGTTCGGCGAGGCCAACGCCGGTCGGGCGGCGACCATGGAGGTCACCGTCTTCGACAAGGTCACCGACCTCGACGCGTTCGAGGAGGACCTCGGACGCGCGGGCGGGCTGGAGGTCTCGGTCCACAACCGGTCCGAGTCACCGCCTCCGCTGCGCCAGGGCGACCAGGTCTTCCGGGAGGTCGACATCATCGGTGTGGACGTCGCCCTCGGGGACATCCGCCGGATCAACCTGACCCAGGGCCGGTGGTTCACCGAGGCCGACCTGGAGTCGCGCGCACCGGTACTGGTGGTCAACGAGGCCCTCGCGGACGAACTGGGCGACTTCGCCGACGTGCAGCTCGGCGACGGCCGCTGGTCGGACGTGCGGATCGTCGGTGTGACCCAGAGTTCCGTCTACGAACGGGGCTGGTACAGCGCCTATCTGCTGAACGCGCCCGCCACCGGGGAGATCCTCTTCGGCCCCGCCTGGTCCCCCGAGAAGCCGACGGCCTCACAGGTCACCTACCTGGCGCGGATCGACCCCTCCGACTCCGCCGCCGAGGAGATGGACTTCGGTGAGGAGTTCACCGACCGCCTCGCCTCGGCCAGCTGGCGCTGGGGGGTCGACAGCCGGGACAGCCTGATGGCCTACCGCGCCGACAACTCCGAGATGACCGACGAGCTCATCGGCTACCTCTCGCTCGGGCTGATCGGTGTCGCGGTGATCACCCTGTCCACGGGCCTGCTCGGCGTCCTCAACGTCGGGCTCGTCACGGTCCGGGAACGACGCCGGGAACTGGCCACCTACCGGGCGCTCGGCGCGAGCCGGTTCACCCTGTTCGTGGCCGTGGTGATGGAGGCGGTGGTGGTCGCGGTGGTCGCCGGTCTGATCGCCCTCGCGCTGTCCTGGTTGCTCGTCGCCGTGGCCTCGGTGGTCATCGGAAACCTCATGTGGCTGCCACCCGACATCAGCATGACCGTTCCGCCCTCCGCCGCCCTGGTGGGACTGGGCAGCGCGGCCGTCGTCGGGCTCTTGGCCGGGATCATCCCCGCGATCCGGGCGCTGCGCGCGTCCGTCGTCGCCGGGCTGCGGGAATAGGAGACACAAGTGAAGAAGTGGATCATCATCGGCGCGGCCGTCACCCTGGTCCTGGGGCTGCTCGGCTCGGGCTACCTCCTGCTGTCCAGCTTCGGCGGTGGGGCGGACGAGGACGAGTTCCTCGGTGAGGCGGCGGTGGACGTCGGCGGCGCCCCGATCGAGGTCGAGCTGGGCACGGTCAGCTCCCTGCTGGTGCTCGACGCCACGGTGCGTCCGGAGCCGGGCAGGGCGCTCAAGGCCCCCAAGGGGGGCACCGTCACCCACCTGTGGCTGAACAACGGCGACACGGTGGAGAACGGCGCCCCGATCGTCAACGTGAAGGTGCCCGCCGAGACCACCGCGGGGGCGGACGAGGAGGGTGAGGAGGCCGCGGCGTTCACCGAGGTCTCCCTGTACGCACCCACCGCGGGGACGATCAGGGGCATGGGTGACGTGCGGGTCGGTGACGTCCTGGAGCCCGGCGCGACCGTGGCGACCGTCGCCCCGGAGCAGTTCCGCGCGGTGGCCACGGTCCCCGCGAACGACCTGTACCGGCTCTACGAGGACCCCGACGACATCATGTTGAAGATCGACAAGGGTCCGCCCGCCTCGGAGTGCTCGTTCCTCTCCCTTGGTTCGGCCGAGGGAGGCGCCGCCGAGGAGCCCGCGGAGGACGAGTTCTCCGATGAGTCCGAGGGCGCCGGGGGCGGTGCCGAGCTGTCCTGCCGAGTCCCCTCCGACCTCCAGGTGTTCGACGGCGTCCAGGGACAGATGTCGGTGAGCACCGGCGAGGCCGAGGACGTCGTGGCCATCCCGGTGACCGCCGTGCGCGGCACCTCCGAGGAGGGCGAGGTCCTCGTGGTGGCCGAGGACGGTTCCGAGGAGCCCCGCGAGGTCACCCTGGGCCTGTCCGACGGCCAGTTCGTCGAGGTCACCGATGGCCTGGAGGTGGGAGACACCATCATGGACCCGGTCCCGCT
Organism: Nocardiopsis sp. NPDC058789; assembly: GCF_042745575.1. Taxonomy (NCBI): domain Bacteria; kingdom Bacillati; phylum Actinomycetota; class Actinomycetes; order Streptosporangiales; family Nocardiopsidaceae; genus Nocardiopsis; species Nocardiopsis sp. NPDC058789. The sequence goes on along the minus strand of NZ_JBHYOW010000019.1, from coordinate 976 downwards.
GGACCCGCGCTTCGACGTTCCCGGGGCGGAGTCCGAGGAGGACTTCGACGAGGAGTTCTACGGGATGGGTGGCTAGATGACCGCCGACGCTCCCTGTCCGTCGGTCGTGGCCCCGCGCCGACCCGGTCCCCCGCTCCTCCAGGTGAAGAACCTGACCAGGCACTTCACGGTGTCGGGAACCCGGATCGACGTGCTGCACGACTGCACCTTCGACGTCGCCCGGGGCGAGGTCGTGGCCATCGTGGGCCAGTCGGGGTCGGGCAAGTCGACCCTGCTGAACGTCCTGGGCCTGCTCGACAAGCCGAGCACCGGTTCCTACGTGTTCGACGGTGTGGAGACCACGCCCCTGCGCGAGGGCCGGATGTCGCGGCTGCGCGGGGACGGGATCGGGTTCGTGTTCCAGCAGTTCCACCTGTTGGAGCGGCGCTCGGCCCTGGCCAACGTGGGTGTCCCCATGGTGCTCGGCGGGGTTCCGGTGCTGAGCCGCCGCAGCCGCGCGAAGGAGCTGCTGGAGTCGGTGGGGCTGGGGCACCGCCTCCACTCCCAGCCGCACCAGCTGTCCGGCGGTGAGCAGCAGCGTGTGGCCCTGGCACGGGCGCTGAGCCGGGAACCCGCGCTGATCCTCGCGGACGAGCCCACGGGCGCCCTGGACGCTGCCAGCAGCACCATGATCATGGACCAGCTGATCGACCAGGCCCGGGTGCGCGACGCCGCCGTGGTCGTGGTCACCCACGACCCCAAGGTCGCGGAGAGCGCGGACCGCGTGGTGGAACTGGTGGAGGGCCGCACCCGCTGAACCGGACCCCGGTGCCGCACGGGAACGGCGGCACCGGGGTCGGCTCATTTCACCGTGGGGCGGGAACACGAAGAAGCGGCGGGTGGGTTTATAAAAACCGCGGGTCACAAATGGTATTGGGGTGAGGACTTTTAAAAAGCGCAGAGATGTTTTTAGGACGGAGAAATAAAACAAAGATAC
>NZ_JBHYOW010000018.1:0-80860 GCF_042745575.1 Nocardiopsis sp. NPDC058789 | reverse complement strand
GTCCCCCCGGTTGGGTGGGGCTGTTGGGGGGGGGGGGGGGGGGGGGGGGCCGGGGCCCCCTGGGGGGGCCGCCCCGCGGCCGGGGGGGGGGGGGCCGGGGCCCCCCCCCGCTTCTCCCTGGTGCGGTCGGAGCTGAGGTCGGGGATCAACACGATCCTCACCTGGATCACCTACGCCCTGTTCCCGATCGGTGCGCTGCTCGTCTACAGCCAGCTGTTCATGAACGGGCAGGTCGCGTTGGACGAACCGGTGTCCGGCGGGATCTCGGGACCGCTGGCGGACGCCCTGCGCGGCATGGTCGCGGCGTTGGTGTCGATGATCCCCGAGGGGCTCATCCTCCTCACGAGCATCGCGTTCGCGGTGGGCGTGATCCGGTTGGGCCGCCATCGCTGCCTGGTGCAGGAACTGCCCGCGATCGAGGGCCTGGCCCGGGTGGACGTGGTGTGCACGGACAAGACCGGCACGCTGACCGAGGTCGGCATGCGGCTGGCCGAGATCCGCGATCTGGGCGGTGCGGCCTCGCCGACCCCGGTCCTGGCCGCGCTGGCCGCGAGCGACCCGGATCCGAACCCGAGCATGGCCGCGATCTCCGAGGGGTGCGCGGCCAACGGTCAGGAGACGCCCGACTGGGCCGTGACCGCCCTGGCACCCTTCTCCTCCGCCCGTAAGTGGAGCGGGGCGAGCCTGTTGACTCCGGAGGGAGAACGGCACTGGGTGCTCGGTGCCGCCGACGTCCTGGCCGCGCCGAACTCCCCCGCCGCCGAGGAGGCCGCCCGTCTGGGCGCCCAGGGCCTGCGGGTGCTGTTGCTGGCGCGGGCCTCGGTCCGGGTGGACGACGAGTGCGCCCCGGGAACGGTGGAGCCGGTGTCGCTGGTGGTGCTGGACCAGCGGGTGCGCGGGGACGCCGGGCCGACCCTGGACTACTTCGCCGACCAGGGCGTGGACGTCAAGGTCGTCTCCGGTGACCACGCGGCCTCGGTGGGCGCGGTCGGCCGTGAGCTGGGCCTGTCCGGCGCGGACCGTCCGGTGGACGCGCGGGACCTGCCCCGGGGCCCCGAGGAGTTGGCGCGGGAGGTGGAGCGGCACTCGGCGTTCGGCCGGGTCACCCCCGAGCGCAAGCGCGACATGGTGCGCGGACTGCGCGACCGGGGGCACACCGTGGCGATGACCGGTGACGGCGTCAACGACGTGCTCGCGCTCAAGGAGGCCGACATCGGCGTGGCGATGGGCTCGGGCAGCCCCGCCTCGCGTTCCGTCGCCCAACTGGTCCTGCTGGACAACCGCTTCGCGGTCCTGCCCCGCGTGGTGGCGGAGGGCCGCCGGGTGATCGGCAACATCGAGCGGGTGGCCAGCCTGTTCCTGACCAAGACCGTCTACACGATGACGCTGGCGATCATCGTGGGCCTGCTGGCGGTGGCCTACCCCTTCTTCCCCAGGCACGCCACGCTGATCAACGCGGTCACCTTCGGCATCCCGTCGTTCTTCCTGGCCCTGGCGCCCAACACCGACATCGCCCGGCCGGGGTTCGTCCTGCGCACGTTGCGGCTGGCGATCCCCTCGGGGGTGGTGGCGGGGCTGGCCGCGGTGACGACCTACCTGCTGGTGCTCGGCGGGCGCACGGTCCCGGACCCGGCGGACCGCACGGCGGTGGTCATCACGTTGTGCGCGACCACCCTGTGGGTGCTGCTGTTGGTGGCCAAACCGTACGTGTGGTGGAAGGTCGCGCTGGTCGGGTCCATGGTGGGCCTCCTGACCCTGGCCATGGTGACACCGTGGGGACGCTGGTTCTTCGACCTCGACGTGAGCGACCCGACCAAGGTCCTGACCGGGCTGGCCGTGGCCGGGGTGGCGATCGTGGCGATCACGGTGATCCGGTTCGTGGACGACCGGATGACGGCCCGGGCGGACGCCCGTCGGGTTCCGGCGGACGACCAGCGGGCCCGGGCGGACGCCTGACGGGTTCGGGTACCACCTCGTGGCCGGTCAGCGTGGGAACTGTTCAGGGCCGGTGCCGAGCCGGGATCCTGGGTGCGCCACGTGTCTGGATCGACAGGAGCCACATTGAGCATCCCGAACACGCACATCCGCGCCGTGCTGGACGGCTATCTGGAGCGCTTCCCCAAGGAAGTCGACGCGGCCGCCCCCCTGGTGCGGGCCTTGGACGGTGAGCACGAGCTCTCCTCGCCCAAGGAACTCCGTGTGGGACACGTGACCGCGGGGGCCGTGGTCCTCGACCCGTGCTGGCGGGTGCTGATGGTCCGCGAGGACGACCGGGGCCCCTGGCTCCTGCCGGGCGGGCACCTGACCGACGGGGACGGTGCCCTGGACGAGGCCTCGCTGAGCCGTCTGACAGAGGCGACCGGTCTGTCTCCGGACCGGGTCGAGTCGGCCCGCACGGGGTCGGACACGCACGCGCTCCCGCTGGACCTGGACGTCCACGGCGTCCCTGAGGACGAGGGCCGGGGCGAGCCGGAGCACGTGCACTTCGGTTTCCTGTACCTGTACCGGGCGACGGCCGCCACGGTGCCAGCGCGAGGCGGGGACTCCGACGCGCTCGCCTGGCGACCCCACACGGACGTGCCCTCCGCGAGACTGGCGGCGAAGATCTCCCAGACACTGGCCGCTTCGAGAACGGCGGCCCAGCGCGTCTGAACCCGACGTTGATTCATCGCCAGAACTGAATATGATCGTCGCATGACGATGAATAAGGGTGGGCAGGGGGCCTGCGCGGACTCCGGTCTGGACGCCGCCGAGGCCCTCTTCCACAGTCTCTCCGACGGGACCCGGCTGGCGATCGTGCGTCGCCTGGCACGAGGTGAGGGGCGGGTGACCGACCTCGTGGACCAGCTGGGCCTGGCCCAGTCCACGGTCTCCAAGCACGTGTCGTGCCTGCGCGACTGCGGCCTGGTCGAGGGGCGTCCCGAGGGGCGCCAGGTGTTCTACTCGCTCAGTCGCCCCGAGCTGATCACCCTGCTCGCCGCCGCGGAGACCCTCCTGGCGGCGACCGGGAACGCGGTCGCCCTGTGCCCCACCTACGGCACCGACGGCGTCCGGTGAGCGATACCTGCTGCGGCGACGCCCCGCCCGTGCCAACGTCAGGCCCCCCGGAACCCACCCGGCTCGGGCAGGTGACCGAGATCCGCTTCGCCTCCGTCGCCGCGCCCCTGCTGCTCACCGGGTACGCGGCGGGGTGGTGGGGCGCCCCCGAGCCCCTCGTCCTCCTGCTGAAGACCGCCGCCCTGGCCGTCGCGGCCTGGACCTTCGTCCCCTCCGCCCTGCGCCGCCTGGTCGGTTCCGGCCCTTTCCGGGACCGGATCGGCGTGGGCACCCTGATGACCCTGGCCGCCGCCGGCGCCGTGGCCCTGGGCGAGGTGGGGGAGGCGGCGATGCTGGCCGTGCTGTTCACCGTCGCGGAGGGCCTGGAGGGGTACGCCGTCGCGCGCACCCGGCGCGGCCTGCGCGCGCTGCTGGACCTGGTTCCCGCGCGGGCGACCGTGCTGCGCGACGGGATCGAGCACACCGTCTCCCCCGACCAGCTTCGCCCGGGACAGACCCTCGTGCTGCGGCCGGGTGAACGGCTGGCCACCGACGGTGTGATCGCCGCCGGGTACACCAGCCTGGACACCTCGGCCATCACCGGGGAGTCCGTGCCCGTGGAAGCGGGACCGGGCGAAGCCGTGTACGCGGGCTCGGTCAACGGCACCGGTCCACTGGAGATCACCGTGACCGCCGACGCCGAGGACAACTCCCTGGCGCGCGTGGTGCGCGTCGTGGAGGCGGAGCAGGCCCGCAAGGGTCAGGGGCAGCGGCTGGCCGACCGGGTCGCCCGGCCGCTGGTGCCCGGAGTGATGGTCGCGGCCGTGCTGGTGGCGTTGGTCGGATCGGTCGTGGGCGACCCCCTGACCTGGATCGAACGCGCGCTGGTCGTCCTGGTGGCGGCCTCCCCCTGCGCACTCGCGATCTCCGTTCCGGTGACCGTGGTGGCCGCCGTCGGAGCCGCCTCACGCCAGGGCGCCCTGGTCAAGGGCGGTGCCGCGCTGGAGGCGATGGGCGGGGTCCGGGTGGTCGCCCTGGACAAGACCGGAACCCTCACCCGGAACGCGCCCGCCGTCATGGAGGTGGTGCCCGCCCCCGGGCACACGCCGGAGCGGGTGCTGGCCCTGGCGTCGGGGCTGGAGGCGCGCAGCGAACACCCCCTGGCCCGGGCGGTGCTCGCCGCGCACCCCTCACCCCCTCCGGCCGAGGACGTCCGCGCGGTGCCCGGCCACGGGCTGACCGGCCGGGTGGCGGGCGCGCGGGTGCGGCTGGGCCGACCCGGCTGGGTCACCCCGGGTCCCCTGCACGGCGAGGTCGAGCGCCTGCTGGGAGCCGGGGCCACCGTGGTCCTGCTGGAGGAGGACGGCCGCGTGGCGGGCGCGCTCGCTGTCCGCGACGAGCCCCGTCCCGAGGCCGCCGAGGTGGTCGCGGCCCTGCGCCGCTCCGGGCACCGCGTGGCCATGCTGACCGGAGACCACCCCGTCACGGCGCGCGCGGTGGCCGTCGAGGTCGGGATCGCGCCGGAGGAGGTGTACGCCGGGCTGCTGCCCGAGGACAAGGCCCGGGTGGTCGGTGACCTGCGCGCCGGGGGCCCGGTGGCCATGGTCGGTGACGGGGTCAACGACGCCCCCGCCCTGGCCGGGGCCGACCTGGGAGTGGCCATGGGTGCGATGGGCACCGACGTGGCCGTGGAGACCGCCGACGTCGCCCTGATGGGTGAGGACCTGCGCCACCTGCCCGCGGTGCTGGACCACGCGCACCGTTGCCGGACGATCATGTGGCAGAGCGTCGGGCTGTCGCTGGCGATCATCGTCGGCCTGGTGCCGTTGGCGTTGTTCGGCGTGCTGGGTCTGGCGGCGGTGGTCCTGGTGCACGAACTCGCGGAGGTGGTGGTGATCGCCAACGGCCTGCGCGCCGGGCGACGCGGACCCGCGATCGGCCGCGGAGCGGGGGCTCCCGGTTCTCCGGCCGTCCGGGAGGGGGACCTCCACGACTCCGACCGCGTCGGATCGCCGTCCCGGAGCGACTGAACCGCCCGCGCCCGTGGCGAAAGGCCGGGGTTCGGACGGCAGAGGGCTCAGAGGCTCCGGTAGTAGTGCACCACCGGTGCGGCCACGAACCCGGCCCTCTCGTAGACGGCGCGCGCGGGGGCGTGGGCGTCGTCGCCGCCGGTCCTGATCACGGCCACCGCCATGCCCTCCTCCCGGATGCGCTCCACCGCGAACTCCGTGAGCGCCGTGCCGGTGCCCCGCCCCTGCTGGTCGGGGTGGACCCCCAGCAGGTGGACCAGGCCGGTGCCGCCCGCCCGGTCGAGTCGGACGGTGACGAACCCGGCCACGCGGTCGGTCACGGCCACCCACGCCGCCGCCTCCGCCGAGTCCAGGTCCTCCCCGACGTCACGCGCGTGCGACCGCCGCCAGTCCCCGTGGACCCGTCGGTGCAGACTCGGGCCCAGGGTGCGCGCCAGCGCGGTGTGGGCGGGTTCCCACGCGCGCAGGGCGAGGTCGACCACCGCGTCGCGGTCGCCGGGTTCGTAGGGCCGGATCCTGATCTCCATGGGTCGCAGCGTAGCCACGCCGTCCGGGGGCGACCAGGGGTTTTCCACCGTGCGCGGTACGGTGGCGCCGAACTCGGAGCGAAGGAGCCCATGATGGTGGACGAGACCGACCTGCGTCACCTGCGCCGCGCGGTGGACCTGGCCGCGGAGGCCCTGGACCGGGGTGACGAGCCGTTCGGTTCGGTGCTGGTGGGCGCGGACGGCACGGTGCTGTTCGAGGACCACAACCACGTGGCCGGGGGCGACGCCACCCAGCATCCGGAGTTCGCGATCGCCCGCTGGGCCGCCGAGCACCTGTCCGCCGACGAGCGCGCCTCGGCCACCGTCTACACCTCGGGTGAGCACTGCCCGATGTGCTCGGCCGCCCACGCCTGGGTGGAGCTGGGGCGCATCGTGTACGCCAGTTCGGCGGAGCAGTTGGGCACCTGGCTGGCGGAGTGGGGGGTCGCGGCCGGTCCGGTGCGGGCGCTGTCCGTGAACGAGGTGGCTCCCGGGATTCCGGTGGACGGCCCGGTGGAGCACCTCAGCGAGGAGGTCCGGGGGCTGCACGCCCGTCTGCACGGACGCGCCGCACGGCCCTGAAGCCGGGCGCGTGGCCCACCGCATGATCGAACGTGATCGAAACGATCAGTGCTGGTGGGCCACGCGCTCCGGGGTCCGACACACCGCGACACGGCCGCGAACGGTCAGCCCTCCCTGATGGTCATCCGGGCGATCCGGTCCCCCTCGACGCGGAACGCGAAGGAACTCAGCCCGTTGGCGTGCTGGGACCTCCAGTCACCCACCACGGTGACCCCGTCCGGGGTGGTTTCGGCCGAGCGCACGTCCAGCACCCCCGGGCCCCGATGAACTCCACGTCGCTCCACTGGCGGATGGCCTCACGGCCCCGGAACTCCCGCCCCCAGTCGTCCACCACCCCGTCCGGGGTGAAGGAGTCCAGGAAGCCCTGTTCGTCATGGTCGTTGACCCGGTCGACGAACGACGCGACCGGCTCGGGGATGCTCACGGTCATGGTGCTCCTCCGGTTCGTACGGACCCTGGTGGTCCACTCCCCGAGGATGCTCGCAGTCCACTGGTCTACCGAGTGTCGACGGCGATCCAAGGCCGGGCAAACACCTCCCGCGCCTCACACGGTCGGGCGCGCGGCCGGGCTAGCCTCCCGGCGACCGCTCGTGTACGGAAGGAGCCGGGGATGCGTGGTCGACCGGGGCTCTCGCACCCCCTGGTGGCGTTCCTGGCCGCCTCGGTGCTGCTGCACTTCGCGTATCCGCTGACCCTGCGCGGACAGCTGTGGGAGATGCTGTACACCCTGCTGTACCCGACGGTGGTCTTCCTGGGCGTGCGCGTGGTGCGGCCCCGGGGCCAGCGCCTGGTCCCCGTGGCCGTGCTCTCCGTGGTCTTCCTGGTGTCCGGCTTCTGGGCGGCCCTGCACCCCGAGGTCCCCACCGCGCGCCTCGGTCTGTTCTGCGCCGTCGTGCTGTTCCAGGGCTACCTGATCCTGGAGCTGCTCACGTTCGTGTTCACCTACCGGTGGCGGCACCAGGGTGAGCGGGGCCCGCAGCTGATCCTCGCGGCGATCTGCGCCTACCTGCTCCTGGGCGGGGTGTTCGCGGCGATGTTCGGGATCGTGGAGGCCCTGTGGCCGGGTGCCTTCGAGGACTCCCTGGCCCGGGGAACGCCGGTGGACTGGCAGGACCTCACCTACCTGAGCTTCGTCACCCTGGTCACCCTCGGCTACGGCGACCTGGTGCCGGTCACCCCGTGGGCCCGGTCGCTGGCCACCGCCGAGGCGGTGGCGGGGACCCTGTTCCTGACCACGGTGATCGCCCGCATCGTGGGCGCCTACGTGTCGGTCTCCGAGTCCGGGCGGGACCCCGGGACCGGATCCGGGTGACCGGGGTCAGTTCCGGTCCTCGTCCTCGGGCTCGAACCGGCCCTGGATGACACGGCCCCGGTCGGGGGCGGACCGGTCACCGGCCGAGCCCGACGTGCCTCCGGGGGCGGTGCCGAACGGGTTCGCGGGCCCACCGGCGGGTCCGCCGGGGCCGAAGGGCGACTGGTTCGGGATGGTGGCGCCGCGCGCGGCGAACTCCTCGTTCACGCGCTCCTGCATCTTCCTCATCCGGCGGGCCGCCCACCCGGCGAACACCCACCGCAGGGCGGGCCGGGTGACCGGAGTGGCCAGCAGCAGGCCGACCGCCGCGGTGAGGAACCCCGGGATGACCAGCAGGATGCCGCCCGCCATGAGCATCAGCGGGTCGAGCAGGCCCTTGCGCGGCTGTTCTCCGGTCCGCATCGCCTCGTCGGCCTCCTGGACGACCTCGCGGAAGGCGCGGCCGGTGTGCCGCAGCACGGCCACGCCCAGGATCATCAGGGAGACCAGCGCCGCCAGTGTCCACGGCACGCCGATCTGTCCGCCCACCCAGATCATCAGGCCCACCTCAAGGAAGGGCAGTGCCATCAGCGCCAGCACCATCAGCAGCGGCATCGCGAATCATCCTCAGTGTCGTGGACCGGAGTCGGGTCTCCCTTGATGGGGAGAACGTACCCGTGACGTGAATGGTTCCCGGTCCGGGAGCTCCCACGCTCGGTGCGCGCCCCGGATCCGGCCCCGTGGCGGGGACCGCTCACGCGGTGGGAGGCACGGTCCGGGACCTGCGGGAGGCGACGACCGAGGCGACCACCGCGCCCAGGCCGAGCGCGGCGAGCAGGGCCTCGGGGACCGCGCCCAGTCGGGTGGCCACCGTGGGGCCCTCCATGGCGGTGAGCTCAGCGACGTTGATGTCGCGCACGGCCTCGGGTGACTCGTAGGCGATCCGGCCGTCCGGATCGACGACGGCGCTGACCCCGCTGGTGGAGACCACCACGGCCGGGCGTCCGTGCTCGACGGCGCGCAGCTGGGTGATGGCCAGCTGCTGGTGCGACTGTCCGGTGAAGTTGTAGTTGGCGTTGTTGGTGGGGATCACGATGATCCCGCCGCCCGCCGCCACGGAGTCGCGCACCGACGGGTCGAAGGCCACGTCGAAGCAGATGCCCACGGCCAGCGTGGTGCCGCCGATGTCCAGGGCCCCGGGTTCGGTGCCGGGGATGGCGTCCGAGCTGACCTGGCTGAGGCGGGAGACGAACCGGGTGAAGAAGTCGCGGTAGGGGATGTACTCGCCGAACGGGACCAGGTAACGCTTGTCGTAGGAGTCGCCCGGACCGGTCTCCGGGTCCCACACCAGGCTCTGCACGTAGCGTGTGCCGTCGTCGTTGAACCGGCTGAGCCCCCACAGGAGGGGCGCTCCCGCCTCCTGGGCGGCCTCGTCGATGGTCCGCGCCGCCTCGGGGTCCCGGAAGGGGTCGATGTCGCTGGCGTTCTCCGGCAGGAGCACGAGGTCGGGCTGGGGGTACTCGCCCGCCCGGACCGCCTCGGCCAGTTCCTGGACTCCGTCGGCGTGGTTCTGGAGCACCTCGGCGCGCTCTCCGAGGATGGAGATCTCACCGACGTTCGGCACGTTGCCCTGGACCATGCCGACGGTGACGGTCTCCACGGGCGCGGGGCGACCGATCGCCGGGGCCACGAGACCGCCCAGGACGATGGCGGCGCTGGTGGCCAGGCCCAGGGCCGGGAGGAGCACGCGCGCGCGGCCTCGGGCCGACACGGCGCGCAGAACGGTCCAGACCAGCATGGCGCCGGTCAGGGCGACGACGAAGGAGACGAGCGGTGAGGACCCCAGGGCCGCGTATCCCACGAAGGGCGTGTCCGGCTGCGCGAAGGCGAGTTTGCCCCAGGAGAAGCCGCCGAACGGCCACCGTGCGCGCACGGCCTCCTGGACCACCCACAGGGCGGCGGTCCACACGGGCCAGTAGGGCAGGCGTGCGACCAGCGACAGGCCCATGGCCATGGGCAGGAAGTAGGCGGTCTCCAGGGCGGCGATGCCCAGCCACACGTCGACGCCGAAGATGGCCTGCCAGTGGACGAGCGGAACCATGAGCGTGGCGCCGGACAGGGCGCCCAGCCAGGCGGCGCGGCGCACGCGGGTCCCGCACACGGCGAGGAGGAGGAGCGCGGCGCTGAGCGGGCCGAGCCACCAGAGGCCGTAGGGCGGGAGCGCGAAGAGCTGGGCGAGGCCCGATCCGACGGCGGCCAGGATCCTCAGGACGAGGTCGAGGCGCCCCCAGCGGTGCCCCGGGGCCAGGGGGGACCACGTCGTGGCCCGCGCCTCGGACTCCGGCGCCGTGATGCTCGGCGAGGGTCTTTCGGGGCTCGGAGCTGCCTCCGGCCCCTTCTGCTCGGCAACCACGTGGGATGCTCGCTTTCCGCTGGATTCTCAGGGTCCTCGCGGTCAGCATATTGGGGGGACGCGGAAAAGGCCCGAGCCACCCTTCGGACCGGCTCCGTCCCGTCGGCGGCGAGCTCGGAAGACCGTTGTCTACTGGATGTTCGGGCCTTTTCCGGGTCCAACCCCCCGCCCGGTCGCGGTACTCCGCCCCTCACCCGATCCCAGCTGCACCTGGCGCGTGATGCAGCGTCCAATCGGACGAGTGGGGGCCGCACAACCGGTCCGTCCAGTGCTGGACTGGTCGTTAGGTTACCCAGACTCCCCGACCGCTTGTCTCAACCCGGGCGCCGTGTCGTGGCTACCGGCCCAAGTGCTGGGAGGGGAGAGCGTGATGAACCGTGCGACAGGCTAACGCACCTGAGCCGCGCACGCCAGCTGGCCAAGGGTGGTTTGCGCATGACCGCAATCGGATCGAAACCAAAACTGCTCTGGACATTTTGATCACGATCATGTCTGATGTGATCAAGAAAACGGCCTGTTTCGATCAACTATGAACAACGGGCCTCGGTGAAGAGGTCATCGGAGGGGTCCTCGGCCCCACGACGCACCGCACACCATCGGATACGCCACACCCACCGAGCCAACGCGGGAGCTGACAGCATGGCGGAGATCGTCCTCGAGGGCGTCGACAAGATCTACGGCGGCGACGTCAAGGCCGTCGACGACCTCAACCTCCGGATCAACGACGGCGAGTTCATGGTGCTCGTCGGCCCCTCCGGCTGCGGCAAGTCCACCGCGCTGCGCATGATCGCGGGTCTGGAGGAGATCTCGGCGGGCACGCTGGTGATCGGGGACGAGATCGTCAACGACCGTCCGCCGAAGGACCGCGACATCGCGATGGTCTTCCAGAACTACGCGCTGTACCCGCACATGACCGTCGAGCAGAACCTCGCCTTCGGCCTGAAGCTGCGCAAGGTCTCCAAGGCCGAGATCGCCCGCCGCGTCGGGGAGGCCGCCGACATGCTCGGTCTGGAGCCCTACCTCAAGCGCAAGCCCGGCGCGCTCTCCGGCGGCCAGCGCCAGCGTGTGGCGATGGGCCGCGCCATCGTGCGCGAGCCGCAGGCCTTCCTCATGGACGAGCCGCTGTCGAACCTGGACGCCAAGCTCCGTGTGCAGATGCGCGCCTCCCTCAACCAGCTCCACGAGCGTCTGGGCGTCACCACCGTCTACGTCACGCACGACCAGATCGAGGCGATGACCCTCGGTGACCGGGTCGCGGTGCTGCGGGACGGCCGCCTCCAGCAGGTCGACACCCCCAAGCGCCTGTTCGACTCCCCCGTCAACCTGTTCGTGGCCGGGTTCATCGGCTCCCCGGCGATGAACTTCGTCGACGCCCAGATCTCCCGTGACGGCGACGGCGCGATCCTGAAGTTCGCCGAGCACGAGCTCCCCGTCCCGGCCTCGGTCCTCAAGGAGCGCCCGCACCTGAACGAGTACGTGGGCCGTTCGGTGATCCTGGGCATCCGCCCCTCGGACTTCAGCGACGCCGAGCTCGACGGAAACGGTGACCCGCGCATCGAGGTCACCGCCGACGTGACCGAGGAGCTGGGCACCGAGATCAACGTGATCTTCGGTATCGACGCCCCGCCCGTGCGCCACGAGGACGCGGCCGCCCTGGCCAAGGACGCCGCCGGAGACGACGAGGAGAGCGCCGAGGCCGCCCTGCCGCTGGGCGACAACCGCTCCCAGTTCACCGCCCGGGTCAGCCCGCGCAGCGGCGTGCGTCCGGGCAGCACCATCAGCCTGGCCGTGGACGTCAGCCAACTGCACTTCTTCGACCAGGAGAGCGGCCTGGCGATCGGCCACCCCGACAACGTCTGATCCCCCGGCCCGGTCCACACCTCCCCGGGCCGACCACACGGGCGGCGTCCTCCTCCCCAGGGACGCCGCCCTTCCTCGTCCCCCGACCGCGACGAGCACGCGGGGGACGGTGCGCACGGGCGGCGGTCGTGGCTGGCACCACTCACAAACCTTCCTTCACCGACACAGTCGCGTCCCACGGGGCCAGGTATCTCTTCCTTGACCGTCGTGTCGGGCCGCTTGAACCATGTGATGGTGCGCAACCGCCCAGGAACCGCCCCGGCCGCCGACCCCGTGTCCGTCGTCGACACCCTGCACGGCCACCCCGTCCCCGACCCCTACCGCTGGCTGGAGACCTCCGACTCCCCCGCGACCCTCCGCTGGTTGGCCGAGCGCGGTCGGGACTTCGAGCGGGAGGCGGCCACCTGGCCCCTGCGCGACCAGCTGGCCGAACGCATCCGGGCGCTGGTCGCCACCGATCTGTGGTCGCCGCCGGTCCACCGCTCCGGCGCGCTGTTCTGCACGGTCCGCCGCGCCGGGAGCGAGCACCCGAGTCTCGTGGTGTGGCCCCGGGACCCCGGGGGAACCGACACCACGGCTCCGGCCCGGGGTCCTCTGACCGTCCACGACCCCTGCACGGACGACCCCACCGGCCGCACCACCCTGGACTCCTGGGAACCGAGCCCGGACGGCCGCCTGGTCGCCCTCCAGACCTCGTCGGGCGGGGTGGAACGCGGTGGCCTGCGCGTGGTCCGGACCGACACCGGAGCACGGGTCGGCCCGACCGTGTCCGGTGTGCGGTACTCACACGTGGCCTGGCTGCCCGGAGAGCGGCCCGCCTCCTTCTACTACGTGCGCCGCGACGGTGTCCGGGGGGTGCGCGGAGTGTGGCTGCGCCGGGTCGTGGACGGCGCCGAGACACTCGTGCACCCCTGCACGGGGCCGGGGACGGTACCGGGCGTGCGGGTCCTGGACGACCGCTGGCTGCTGGTCACCGAGAGCCACGGCACCGGGCACCGTACCGACCTGTGGCTGGCCGACCTGACCGCGCGTCCGCCCGAACAGCCGGACTTCCGGCCGCTCCAGGTGGACCACGAGGCCGAGACCGAGGTACGGGCGGGGCCGGACGGTCTGCTGTACCTGCGCACCACGCTGGACGCGCCCCGCCGCCGCGTGTGCGCGGTGGAGCCCGGAGCCCCCGACGGCCGGCTCTCCCCCGAGCACTGGCGGGAGGTGGTCCCCGAGGACCCCGGCGCGACGCTGGACGCCTTCTGCCCGCACCGCTCGGCCGGGGGCACGGCGCTGTTGGTGGTCCGCACCCGCCTGGGCATCAGCGAGGCCGCCGTGCACGACGCCGCCACCGGCGCCCGCTCCCACACCGTCGAGCTGCCGGGTGAGGGCATGGCCTCCGGGCCGGTGGCCGTACCGGACGGCACGGTGTTCCTCGGCTACGCGGACGTGGCCACCCAGCAGAGGGTCCTGCGGCTGGCGCCCGGGCACCGGACACCCGCGTCCTGGCCCTCCTCCGAGCGCCCCGGGGAGCGCGCCGGCGCGCGGCCCGGGACCGCCGGGGCCGTCCCCTCCGTGGTCCGCACCGTGGAGTGGTGCCGGTCCCTCGACGGGACCCGGGTGCCGGTCACGGTCTTCGACGCCTCCGGTGGCTCCGGGTCGGGCCCGACCCTCCTGCACGCCTACGGGGGTTTCGGACGCCCGCGCCAGTTCGGGTTCAGCGCGACCGTGCTCGCCTGGCTGCTCTCCGGCGGACGCTACGCGGTGGCCCACGTCAGGGGCGGGGGCGACGCCGGACGCCGGTGGCACCTGGAGGGTTCGGGCCGGCACAAGACGCGGGCGGTGCGCGACCTGATCGCCGCCGCCGACACCCTGGTGTCCTCGGGGTGGTGCACGCGCGCCGAACTGTGCCTGTCGGGCGGCTCGGCCGGGGGGCTGCTCGTGCTGGCGGCCGCCACCTCCCGCCCGGACCTGTGCTCGGCGGTGATCGCCTCGGCCCCGCTGGCGGACATGGTGCGGTTCGAGCGGCTGGGGCTCGGGCGCATGTGGACTCGGGAGTTCGGCACCGTGTCCGACCCCGACGACTTCGCCGCGCTGGTCTCGTACTCCCCCTACCACCGCGCGTTGGACACCGCCCTGCGCACACCGGGGCTACGACATCCCAGCGTCCTGCTCACCGGGTTCGACGGCGACACCCGGACCGACGCCGCCCACCCGCGCAAGATGTGCGCGGCGCTGCTGGAGGCGGCGGGAGGGCGGGGCGACGGTCCGGCCGCGCTGCTGCGCTACGAACGCGACGTCGGGCACGGCCCGCGCGCGGTGAGCAGGGCCGTGGGACTCGCCGCCGACGCACACGCGTTCGCGGCCCACCGAACGGGGCTCACCGGGCGCTGACGGCACCCGGTTCGGCCCTGACCAAGAGGATCGACGGCACACAGAAAGCGAGGTGCGGTATGGACCCCATCGAGGTTGAGGTCGAGGATCTGGCGGAGGTGACCTCCCGCGACACCACCGCGGGCGGCGACAACGACGGCACCGACTCCAGTTCGGACTTCATCTGATCCGTGCCCGCCCGGCCCGCGCCGCCACGGCTCGGGCCGGGCGGGCCCCCGCCACCACGATCCGCGCGCCCGCAGAACCGCAACGTCCGACCCTCCCGGAAAGGGGACAGCCGTGACCGATCCCGGCAGCCTGTTCACCCGAACCCTGTGCGACGTCGTGGGCCGCGACGCACTCACCACCCGACTGTCGGAGGAGTTCGTCTTCGCCGACCTGGGCGCGGACGCCGTGCGTTCGCTCCTGACCTTCGACGACCTCAACGGGCTGTTGGCCGAGAGTGCCCCGGAGCCGCCCCGGCTGCGCCTGCACAAGGACGGCTCGCCGGTGCCGCCCGACCGCTACACGGACCAGGCCCGGGTCTCCCGGACCGAACGCCGGATCGTGCGCCCCGAGTCGCTGTACCGGGAGCTGCGCGCCGGGGCGAGCCTGGTGCTGGACGGCATCGACCGGATGCACCCGCCGATCGGCGCGGCCGCCGACGACCTCATGCGGCTGACCCGGGAGCGCGCGCAGGCCAACCTGTACCTGATCTGGGGTGAGTCCCGGGGCTTCGACACCCACTGGGACGACCACGACACGGTGATCGTGCAGGTGGAGGGGACGAAGCACTGGCAGGTGCACGGTCCGGGTTCGCGCCCCTACCCGATGCGCAACGACACCGACCACGCGCACACCCCGCCCCGGGACGCGGACGGCGAGCTGCACCTGGTGTGGGAGGGCGTGCTGCGCCCCGGTCAGGTGATCCACGTGCCGCGCGGCTGGTGGCACACGGTGACCGGCACCGGCGAGGTGAGCATGCACCTCACCTTCGGTTTCACGCGCGCGACGGGAGTGGACTGGGCGGACGCCCTGGTGCGCGGACTGTTCGAGGAGGAGACGTTCCGTCGGGACCTGCCCCGGTTCGCCGACCCCGACTCGCGCCGCAAGCACCGGCACGAACTGGTCGAACGGATCACGGAGCTGGCCGAGCGCCTGGATCTGGACACCTTCCTGGCCGAGCGGGACGCGCGCTTCCCCCGGCGCACGTCGTTCTCCCTGCCCTGGCCGGTGGAGGACGGGGTGCCCCCGGAGCACGCCCGGGTGGAGTTCGTCCCGATCCTGCCGCCCCCCGTGGTGCGGGAGGGCGAGGGCGGGGACGCCCGGACGGTGGTCACCGTCGCCGGGAAACGCTACCGGCTCCCCGTCGTGGCGGAGCCGGTGCTGGAGACGCTGGCCGAACACCGGGAGCTGTCCGTCGCGGTGCTGGCGGAACGCGCGGGCGTGGACGCGCCGACGTGCGCGCGGGTGGTGGCGGCGCTGGCCCGCCACCACCTGGTGCTGGTGCGCTGAGTGGGCGGGACTGGTCCGTCCCGCACCCGTCGGCTCGTCAGGACCGCCCCGGTGCCGGGTGCTCCGCCCCGCCCTTCCGACCGGAGCGCACGTAGGCCTCGACTCCGTCGAGGATGCGCTGGACGGCGAAGTCGAGGCCGCCCAGCGGCCCCTGGTCCTCGGCGTAGCCGGGCGGGTCCGCGGTGAAGGTGCCCTGGTCCAGGGTCCAGAGGATGGTCGGGAACTCCTCCGGGTCCATCACCCGGCGCAGCCCCCGGACCCACGCGTTCTCGCCCTCCTCCATGGGCACGCCGCGCTCCCGGGCCGCACGCGTCAGGTCCTGTTCCATCCGGAACAGGTCCCTGAGGGAGTAGGTGAGCAGCAGCAGGATCTGGAGCGACTCGGGAGCGTCGAGCCCCGAGGCGGAGACCTCGCGGAGCCCGGCCTCCATCCAGCGGAGGCCGTGGGGGCCGCTCGGCGGGCCGGACTGCGGGACGTAGGCGGCCCAGGGGTGTCTGCGGTACTGGGCGAGCGCGCCGTGGCACCACTCCTCGACCCCGGCGCGCCAGTCGCCGTCCTCCCGGGGACCGGCGGGGCGATCGGTCATGGCGGCGTCCAGCATCAGGAGGATCAGGTCCTCCTTGCTGTCCACGTGCCGGTAGAGCGACATGGTCGTGTACCCGAGCTCCCGGGCCACGCGCTGCATGGAGACGGCCTCCAGCCCCTCGGCGTCCGCCACCTCCACGGCGGCGTCCACGACCGCCGTCCGGCTCAGCCGGGGCTTGGGACCGCGTCTGGGTGTCTCCCGCAGTCCCCACAGGAGGTCGATCTCCCGGGTGGTCCCCGTCGTCGTCCGTTCTTCGCTCGTCATACCCCACCAGTCGTCGGTACCGCCCGCACGGGAGCCGCCGCGCCCCCGTCCCGTTGACACCCATCCTAGAACTGTGTATCACTTAAACATACCCGTTTATCCAATACACAGTTTATGAGGCACACAGTCATGGAACCGTCGTCGCCCCCGGCCGTCAGGGCCAGGGGGCTCCACAAGCGCTACGGCGCCACCCGGGCCCTGGACGGGCTCGACCTCACCGTCGCCCCCGGCACCGTTCTCGGTCTCCTCGGCCCCAACGGGGCGGGCAAGACCACCGCCGTGCGCGTCCTGTCCACCCTCCTGCGACCGGACTCCGGCACCGCCGCCGTCGGCGGCCACGACGTGCTCACCGAACCGGAGCTGGTCCGCTCCGTCATCGGCCTGACCGGCCAGTACGCCTCCGTCGACGAGATCCTGACCGCTCGCGAGAACCTCGTGATGTTCTCCCGCCTCTACGGGTTCGACCGGAGCGGCGCCCGCGAGCGCGCCCGGGAGCTCCTGGAGCGGTTCGACCTCGTCGACGCCGCCGACCGGCCCGCCAGCGGCTACTCGGGCGGGATGCGCCGCCGCCTCGACCTGGCCGTCAGCCTCATCCAGGAACCCCGGGTCCTGTTCCTCGACGAACCCACCACCGGGCTGGACCCGCGCAGCCGCATCCAGGTGTGGGAGGCCGTCCGCGACCTCGTCGGCGGCGGCGCCACCGTGCTGCTCACCACGCAGTACCTGGAGGAGGCCGACCAGCTGGCCGACCGCGTCGCGGTCATCGACCACGGCCGGGTGATCGCGGAGGGCACGCCGGACACACTGAAGTCCCAGGTGGGCGGTGACCGCCTGGACGTGCTCGTGCACGATCCGGCGGACCTGTCCGCCGTGGCCGACCTGCTCGGCGCGGCCCTGACCGCCCCCGCCCGCGTGCACTCCGCCGAACGGCGGGTCAGCGTACCGGCCGAGGACCGGATGGCCGCGCTGACCGGCGCCGTGCGCGCCCTGGACGGATCCGGACTGAGGATCACCGACCTCGGGGTGCGCCGTCCCAGCCTCGACGAGGTCTTCCTGGGCCTGACCGGAACCGGGACCACCGCTGAGGAGGCCGCCCGATGACCACCACCTCCCCGCAGGCCCGGGGCACGTCGACCGCGTCCGGTCCGGCCCGCCTTCGCCGGGGCGGGGCCTGGACCGAGGTCCTGGTCCTCAGCCATCGCAACCTGCGCCACATGGTGCGCGACCCCTTCGAGCTGGCGCTCGCGATCAGCATGCCGCTGCTGATGGTCCTGCTGTTCGGGTACGTGTTCGGTGACGTCATGTCCGGGACGGGGGCCGAGGACTACCGCACGTTCCTGGTGCCCGCCATGCTGGCCATGGTCATGCTGTACGGCGTCGCCGGGACCTCCGCCGGGATCGCGCGCGACACCGCGCGCGACGTCATGAGCCGGTTCCGGTCCATGCCCATGGCCCCGATGGCGATCCTGGGCGCGCGCACGCTCACCGACATGGTGCGCGCCGCGCTGGAGATCATCCTCCTGCTCGGCTGCGGCGCCCTGATCGGCTGGCGCTTCGAGGACGGCGTCGGCGGCGCGCTGGCCGCCGTGGGACTCCTCCTGCTCTTCCGGTTCGCCCTGGTGTGGCTCGGGGTCCTGATCGGCCTGTACGCGGCCAACCCCGACACGGCGAGCATGCTGGTCTACCCGCTCGCGTTCCCGCTCACCATGCTGTCCACGAGCTTCCTGCCCTCCACCGCGATGCCGTCGTGGCTGGCCCCGATCGCCGAGTGGAACCCGCTCTCGGCCGTGGTCAGCGCCACTCGCGAACTGTTCGGCAACGAGGTACTGCCCTCGGACACCTGGCCCGCGCAGAACGCGCAGCTCCTGGCCCTGGTCGTGCCCACGGTCCTGGTGGCCGTGTGCGTCCCGCTGTCGCTGCGCCGCTTCCGTGCCCTGAACCACTGACCACGCGGGTCCGTCGGAGCACGTCCGACGGACCCGCACGGCACACCCTTCCCCCAGGACACGAGGGTCCCAGGATTCGGCAAACGTCCAGGCCGACGCATTGCCACGGCCGGGATGGTTAGGGTAGCCTCACTTACTAGGCGCACGTGAACACGACCCGTCCGGTCGCCGACGTCTCACGCCCCGGACCAGTCCGTTCCGCATCGCGACGAAGGGTTGCCAGGTGACTCCAGATCCGCTCGACGCCTTCCGGGGCGTCAGCGCGCGGCTGAAGTTCGCGCCCCTGCCCGAGCTCACCGACGCCGACCGGCTCCACGGCCGACCGGTGGACGGCGTCCAGTTCCACAGCGTCACCTCGATGACCCGTCACGACTGGCTCCCCGTCCTGTTCGACAAGCTCCGGACCGAGCACGGACCCGGCCACCGGCTCCCCGCCGCCACCAACTTCCTGCGGGTCACCCTGCGCGAGCCCGTGTTCCTGGTATCCGCCTGCCTGTACCTCACCGGACGCGGCCCCCTGCTCACCCCCGACACCCTGTACCTGCCCTGGGACACCGCCCGGAGCAGGTTCGACACACCCACCGTGGCCGCCCCACGCACCGCGGTCCTGCCCGACGACCCCGCCGCCGACCACCCCGACACCGTGGTCGCCCGCGACGAGGACGAGCAGCTGCGACTCGTCGCGGAGGCGTTGTTCGCCACCGTCGAGCCGCTGGTCGCGGCCCTGCACGCGCACTCACGCGCGGGCAAGCGCACCCTGTGGGGCTGGGTCCTGGACACCCTGCACTTCTACATGCTCAACCCGGCCCGCTACCTGGGCCGGGACGCCGAGCAGGCCTGGGAACTGGCCACCCGGCTCGGTGACGCGGTGGTCGAGGCGGGCGCCGTGACCCGCAGACGGCCACGCCTGTTCCCGTTCGCCCCCGACCACCCCCGGGGCACCTGGGCGGTCCGGGGCACCTGCTGCTTCGACTACAAGGGCGACCCCGAGCACGGCTTCTGCACCACCTGCCCGCTCAAGTGCGACAGTGAACGCCAGGAGGCCCTGTCGGAGTGGCTGCGCGACCCCGCGCTCGCCCCCTGACAGGACCTCTCCCCCGGGCTCCGCTCAGGTCACCGGGACCTCGACCGGGCCGGTGAAGTAGGGCTCGAAGAGCACCCGCTCCGCCTCGATCTCGCCGGGGACGGTGATGGCGCCGTCGGCGGTCTGCCCGGGGTCCAGGGTCTGGACGCCGAGTTCGTTGGCGTCCATAGCGATCGCGTCGCCCGGACTGTGCTCCTCCCCCTCGGTGTCCACCACGACGAAGTAGAGCGGGTTGACGTCCAGGGCGTCCGCGCCGGTGTTGGTGACGGTCACCTCGACGCTGGTGAACTCGCCCTCGACGTAGAGGGAGCTCGGCTCGAACTCGGTCGCCGTAGCGGTCAGTTCCGCCTCTGAGGGGACGTCCTCGCCCGGTGCCTCCTCGGTCTGTTCGAGGCCCGGTTCGCCGCCGCTGGAGGCGTTGCGGTCCGCGAGGACCAGCGCCACCGCCGCGCAGCCGCCCAGGGCCAGGAGCAGCAGGAGCAGGACGCCGCAGCCGATCCCGATGATCTTGCCCCACGGGGTCGGCTTCGACGGCGGAGGGCCGTAGCCGCCCGCCCCCGGGGGGCCGTACCCGCCCGGGTGGCCGTAGCCGCCCTGGGCTCCGTAGTTGACCGGCTCGCTCGGGTAGCCGCCGTATCCGGGGGCGTAACCCGCGTGCTCGTAGCCCGCGCTGCCCGGTCCGCTGGGCCCCTGGGAGTACTCACCCGGATCCGGCTGTCCGGGGCCGCCCCCGTAGGGGCCCGGCTGGCCCGGCGGCGGGCCGAAGGAGGGTCCCCCACCCGTCTGCGGTCCCTGTGGACCACCGGGGGGCTGCTGCCACGAGGGCTGCCCGCCGGGAGGCCGCTGCCACGAGGGCTGGCCTCCCGACCACGCGTCCCCGGGAGGACCGTCCGGAGGCTGGCCTCCCGGAGGCACACCACCGGGCGGCGGCCCTCCGTGGAGCACCCCGCCAGGGTACGGGCCCCCGGGAGGGGCATGGGGCGGCTGCCCCCAGGGGGGCGTGCCGTGCGGGGGTGCCGCTCCCGGCGGGGGCTCGTGCCGGGGCTCCCCCGGCGGCTGCGGGCCGCCCTCGATCGGATCACCGGGATCCCCCGGCCGCCACTCCTCCGGCGGGTGGTGGTTGACCGGATCCTGGTCCGGCCGCTCACCGGCCCCCTCCTCGGGCTCCCGATCACTCACCCAGAACACCCCTTCGTCCAGCGGCACGTCCCACCGAGCGCGGCGGGCACCTCAGAACCGCACCGTAACCGCGCCCAGGAGGGGCGGAGCGGAGATCAGCGGGCGTTTCCGGTAAAGGTCGGGATGTGATTGCCCCGTGCTCGGAGGGCGAGAACGAACACCGGGACGGTGAACAGGGCGGCGAACAGGTTCAGGCCGCCGAAGCCCACCGTCGCCAGGACCACGCCGGACGAGGCGGCCGCCGCGGCGGCGCCCAGGTTCATCGCCAGGTCGCTGAACCCCTGCGCTCGGGGGCGGACCTCGGCGGGGAGAGACTCGGCCAGCAGCGCACTGGCCGAGACCAGGCCGAAGGACCAGCCGAGGCCGAGCAGCACCAGCCCGGTGGTCACCAGCGCCTCACTGTGCCCCGCGGTTCCGGCGACGGCCGCGGCCACCAACAGGATCACCTGCCCGGTGAGAAGCACGGGCGTGCGTCCCCAGCGGTCCGCCAGCCATCCCACCAGCGGCGAGAGCCCGTACATCCCCGCGATGTGCAGGGAGATGGTCAGCCCGATGACAGTGAGCTCGGCTCCGTGGTGCGTCAGGTGGACCGGTGTCATCGTCATGACCGAGACCATCGTGGTGTGGCTGGCGACGACCCCCACCACGGCGAGCAGCGCCGCCGGGGTGCGGCCGATCGCCCGCAGCGCGTCCACCAGCCCGACCCGACCCCTCGGCACCCGCCCCTGGTCGGCGTCGATCCGGGCGGCCTCAGCGGTCGCGGTCAGCAGCGGGTCGGGGCGCAGCAGGACCGCGATCAGCACTCCGCCGCCGAGGAAACCGGCCGTGGTGAGCAGGACCGGGCCCAGCAGGTCGGGCAGGCCGAGCAGGACGGCCAGGCCCCCGGTCGGACCGATGAGGTTGGGGCCCACCACCGAACCGGCGGTGGTCGCCCACACCACGACGGACAGGTCACGGCCCCGGCTGCGTTCGGTGGCCAGGTCCGCGGCGGCGTGCCGGGCCTGGAGGTTCGTGGCGGTCCCCGCGCCGACCAGGAGCATGCCGACCAGGAGGAGCGCGAAGAGGTCGAGGAGCGTGGCGGCGACGACCACGGCACCGCCCAGAGCGCCGAAGAACCAGCCCAGGGACAGACCGGGCCGACGACCGCTCCGGGCCGCCAACGAGGCCAGGGGCAGAGCGAAGACGGCGGCGCCCAGGGTGATCATGGTGGTGGCCATCCCCGACCACGCGTCCGAACCGCTCAGTTCGAGGGCGATGAGCGCGCCCACCGCGAGCATGGCTCCCATACCGAGGCTGCCGACGACCTGGGCC
The DNA here is from genome assembly GCF_042745575.1 of Nocardiopsis sp. NPDC058789. NCBI lineage: Bacteria > Bacillati > Actinomycetota > Actinomycetes > Streptosporangiales > Nocardiopsidaceae > Nocardiopsis > Nocardiopsis sp. NPDC058789. Next base: position 58,875 of record NZ_JBHYOW010000018.1, on the reverse strand, counting down.
AGCATGAGGACGAGGACGGTACGCCGTTGCAGGCGGGTCCGGGCCGCCGTCGAGAGGGGGTCCCCGTACCTGTGAGTTCGTGTGGACACGAGGCTGATACTCCGATTCGTCCGGCCAACGGATGAATCGTAGTCCTCCGCTCCGGCGCGGACCAGGCCGGGTCCGATCCCTCAGCCCCGCCCGTAGCGCCACCGCAGGAAGTCGTGCTCACGCTCGACGTAGCGCATCTCCGCGTAGAGCAGGTCGGGGTCGTCGGCGTGGACCACCACCCCGCCGACGGGGATGACCGGCCAACGGGCGAACGCCCAGAACCGCCGGGTGTAGGGGCCCCACAGGACGACCCAGGCGCCCTGCTTCTGCCACTCGATGTGTTCGGCGACCCGGCGCCGCTCCTCGTCGCGTTCGTCCATGGCGCCTGTGGACATACCCGGGACCCGGATGTCCGATCAGGCCGGAACCGGCCAATTCAGGGGGTTTCCGACCATGCGACGCCCGTGCCACGGGCACGGGCGTCGCGCGTGGTGCGGGCCGGTCAGCGACCGGCGACGAGGTCGCTGCCCGGGACCGGCTCGGCCGGGTCGTTGCCGAGCGCGACGACGCGGTTCTCCGCGTCCACGTGCACGACGTGCTGGACGTGGTCGGCCCGCTCCCGCTCGTCCACCTGGGCGTAACCGATGATGATGACCAGGTCACCGGGGCTCACCAGGCGCGCGGCGGCGCCGTTGATCCCGATGACCCCGCTTCCCCGCTCACCGACCAGGGCGTAGGTGACCAGGCGGGCGCCGTTGTCGATGTCGACGATGTGGACCTGCTCGCCGTCGACGATGTCGGCGGCGTCCATCAGGTCGGCGTCGATCGTGACCGATCCCACGTAGTGCAGGTCGGCCTGGGTGACCGTCGCGCGGTGGATCTTGCCGTTCATGAGGGTGCGCAGCATGGACGAAGCCTCGATTCAGGATGTGTCGCGGACTACAGGCCCCCGGAGGGGTCCCGTGCGTATCCCATGATGGCGCCCCGGCTGAACCGGTTCGACCACCGGGGCGCCCTCACGCTAGTTGAAGGAGGAGTAGGCCACCACTCCGCGCCGGACGAGGTCGGCCGCCTTGCGGGCCTTGCCGCGCACATGCGGGTCGGCGGCGGCCCCGGCGATCTGGCTGAGCATGTCCACGAGCATCTTCGCGGTGCGCACGAAGTCGCCCGCGGTCATGTCGGACTGGCGCAGGATCGCGTCGAGCCGGTCGCCGCGCGCCCAGCGGTGCGCGGTCCAGACGAAGCCGAGGTCGGGCTGGCGCAGGAACGACACACGGTGGCGCGCCTCCACCTCGTTGAGCTCGCCCCACAGCCGCGTCATCTCGGCCAGCGCCTCCTCCACCCTGCCCTCGGGCAGCCTCGGGTAGGCGTCGTCGTTGCGGCGTGCCTCGTAGACCAGCGCCGCGGCGCAGGCGGCCAGCTCGACCGGGTTCAGGTCCTCCCACACGCCCCGGCGCAGGCACTCGGCCACCAGCAGGTCGAGCTCGGAGTAGATCTTCGCCAGCTTGCCGCCGTCCTCGGAGACGTCGTCGCCGGAGAGGTACTCCAGGTCCTCCAGCACGCCGCACACCCGGTCGAAGGTCCGGGAGATGACGTGCGAGCGGCCCTCCACACGGCGGCGCAGGGCGTCCGTCTCCTTCTGGAGTCGGAAGTACCGCTCGGCCCAGCGGGCGTGGTCCTCGCGGTCGGAGCAACCGTGGCACGGGTGCTCCCTGAGCTCGGCGCGCAGCCGCTGGACCTCGGGGTCCTCCTGGGCCCCCCGTCCCCTGCCCCGCTCGAAGGACGGGTCGGTGCCCCGCTCCTTGAGCTTGTTGCGCAGGGTCGAGGCCAGGTCCTGGCGCGAGCGCGGTGAGCGCGCGGAGAACGACTTGGGGATGCGCATGCGCCCCGAGGGGTGCACCGGCACCGGGAAGTCGCTGGAGTTGACCCGCTTGACCTGCTTGTCGACGGTGAGGACCAGCGGTGCGGGCAGGTCGTGCCGCAGGCCCGGGTCCAGGACCACCGCGTGGCCCGAGTAGCGTCCCGCCGGGATCCGGATGATGTCGCCCGGGCGCAGCCGCTCCAGGCTCTCCAGCGCCTCGTCCCGGCGCTGGGACGAACGGTTCCTGGCCAGCAGGGACTCGCGGTCGCTCAGGGCCCGCCGCAGACGGGCGTACTCCATGAAGTCCCCGAGGTGGCACTCGGCGGCGCTGGCGTAGCCCTCCAGGGCCTCCTCGTGCTTGCGCAGCTGCTTGACCAGTCCCACCACGGCGCGGTCGGCCTGGAACTGGGCGAAGGACGCCTCCAGCATGTTCCGGCTGCGCTGACGGCCGACCTGGCCGACCAGGTTCACCGCCATGTTGTACGAGGGTTGGAAGCTGGAGTTGAGGGGATAGGTGCGCGTGCCCGCCAGGCTGGCCACCGACTCGGGGTCGGTCCCGGCCTGCCACACGACGACCGCGTGCCCCTCCACGTCGATTCCACGCCTGCCCGCACGTCCGGTGAGCTGCGTGTACTCACCGGGGGTGAGCGAGGCGTGGGTCTCGCCGTTCCACTTGTCGAGCTTCTCGATCACCACCGTGCGCGCGGGCATGTTGATGCCCAGGGCCAGCGTCTCCGTGGCGAAGACCGCCCGGATCAGCCCCTTCGAGAACAGGTGCTCGACGATCTCCTTGAAGGTGGGGAGCATCCCCGCGTGGTGCGCGGAGATGCCCGCCTCCAGGGCGCGCAGCCAGGAGTCGAAGCCGAGCACGGTCAGGTCCGCGCGCGGGATGTCCGCGCAGCGCGACTCCGCGTACTCCCGGATGTGGGCGGCCTCGTCCGGGGTGGTGAGCACCAGTCCGGAGGCCACGCACTGGCGGACGGCGTCGTCGCATCCGGCGCGGCTGAAGATGAAGGTGATCGCCGGGAGCAGGCCCTCGGCGTCCAGTTCCTCGATGATCATCGGCCGCGAGGGCGGGGCGAAGCGGGTGCGCGGACGCACGTTGCCCCGGGCCCGGGTCTGCGGGTGGCGCCGCCGGTTGGCCAGCTGGGTGGTGCGGGAGTCGTCCTCCGCCGTGCGGGTCAGGTAGGGGTTGATGAGCAGTTTGCGCCCGCCCACCTGGATCTCGCGTGGGCGCTGGTGCTGGGCGCGGCGTCGTTCCCGTTTGCGCCTGCTCCGGCCGCCGCCCCCTTCACCGTCCTCGGTGCCGTCCCCACCGCCGGTCTCCTCCGGCCGTTCGTCGACGAACAGGTCGTGGATGCGCCTGCCCACCATCACGTGCTGCCACAGCGGGACGGGGCGCTTCTCGTCGACGATCACCGTGGTGTCGCCGCGCACCTGCTGGAGCCACTCACCGAACTCCTCGGCGTTGCTGACGGTCGCGGAGAGGGCGACCATCCGCACCGACTCGGGGAGGTGGATGATCACCTCCTCCCACACCGCGCCCCGGAAGCGGTCCGCGAGGTAGTGCACCTCGTCCATGACCACGTAGGCCAGCCCGCCGAGGGTAGACGACCCCTCGTACAGCATGTTGCGCAGCACCTCGGTGGTCATGACGACCACGGGCGCCTCACCGTTGACGCTGTTGTCACCGGTGAGCAGGCCGACCTGGTCGGCGCCGTAGCGCCGGACCAGGTCGTTGTACTTCTGGTTCGACAGGGCCTTGATCGGCGTCGTGTAGAAGCACTTGGTGCCCTCGTTGAGGGCCTGGTGCACGGCGAACTCACCGACCACAGTCTTGCCGGAGCCGGTCGGCGCGGCGACCAGCACCCCGTGTCCGCCCTCCAGGGCCTTGCAGGCCCTGATCTGGAAGGGGTCGAACTCGAACCCGTAGAGCCCCTGGAAGGCCTCGATCGCGGCGCTGGAGGCGTTCTGGCGCCGGCGGAAGGCGGCGTAACGCTCGGAGTGACTACTCATAGGATTCCCAGCCTATGAGGTCAGCTCCAGCATCTCGACCGACTTCGGCACCACCTCGCACACCAGCGTCGGAATGCCCGTGGGCTCGCCGTCCGCGTAGGCGGTCCCGGCCTCTCCCCGGATGGTGACGACGCGTCCCCGCCTGAACACCACCTCGTCCAGGCCCAGGTGGGTTCCGGCGAAGACCCGCGGGAAGAGGCGCAGGAACCGGCCGAGCGGTCCCTTCCTCACGAAGACCACGTCGAGCAGCCCGTCGTCGGGGACGGCCTCGGCGCACACGTGCATGCCGCCACCGTAGGCGCTGGTGTTGCCGACCGCCACGAGCATGCCGGGTTCACGGATCCGTTCGTCGTCCACCTCGATCTCGAAGTCGATGGCCTTGAAGGAGCGGAGCTCGGCCGCGAGCCCGACGAGGTAGCCGAACCGGCCCATCCCGAACCGGAAGTTGTTCACCCGCTCGTTGACCCGGGCGTCGAAGCCGCAGGCCAGAACGCTCATGTAGTACCGCTGACGGCCGTCGGCGGTGGTCAGGCGGATCACGTCGCTGGCCCGGGTGCGCCCGGCCAGGATCGCCTCCGCGATCTGGTCGGCCGACCCCTCGGGGGCCCCGAAGGCCCGGGCCACGTCGTTGCCGCTGCCAGCCGGGATCACCGCGAGGGGCACCCCGGTGCCGACCACTCCCTGAAGAACCTGGTGTACCAGGCCGTCGCCGCCCACCGCGACCAGAGCGTCCGGGCGGTCCGCGGCGGCCAACCTGGCCAGCCTGCGGCTGTCGGCGGCCGATCGGCCCGTGTAGACGTGCACGCGCGCGCCCTGGGCGCGCAGGGCCTCCTTCAGCCGCACGGCGATGATCGCGGCGCGGCGACGGCCGGAGGCCGGGTTGACCAGAAGGGCGACATGAGGGGACATATGCCGGTCCTTACCTACCCACAAAGGGGAACGAAAGGGTGTACGGGGTCAGGTGAGGAGCCCGTACACCCGCGCGCCCGGGTGCGGGTGGTCCGATCAGTCGTCCTCGGTCGTGGACTCCCGCTCGGATTCCTCACGTTGGCGGCGATGGTACTCCTCCATCGCCTCCGGCGTGTTCAGCGGGGAGGGAACCCAGGTCGCCTCGACCTCGGTCTCGCCGCGCTGGATCGCGGCCTCCTCCTCGGTGAGGTACTCCTCCGGGATGTCGAACTCACCGTCACGGGCGCCCAGGACGAAGGCCTCCCATTCGGCGGGGGTGAAGAACAGGGTGCCCTTCTCCGGGGACTTGCCGTCGCGCACCGCGCGGAAGCCGTCCTCGAACTCGGCGACCTCCACGACCGCCTCGGACTCCTCCTTGGACAGCGAGGAACGCAACCACACCGCGTGCGTGGTGTCGTGCCACTTCTCGTTGCCCATGGCCTCGGGCGGCAGGTCCCTCTTGGCCTCTGTCTGCTCGCTCATCAGCACTTCCTAGTCCGGGAGCCCGCTCGGGAGGGGGCTCCTTGGTGTCCCAGCGGTGGGAGGGGGCGGACGGCGGTGCACGGCCCGGACGTCCGGGGCCTCCCCAGCCGAACCCTAGCGCGTCACGCGACGGCTCAGGAGCGCTTGCCGGAGCCGCCGTCGGAGTCGGTCTCGCCCAGCGGGGCGGGCGTGTAGTCCAGTTCCGAGGGCTGGTCGTCGAGCTCGGATATCTGGTCGTCGTCCAGCTCACTGGTGGGATCGCGACGCTTCTTGCGGCGGTCGTTGAAGAAGCAGAACACCTCGGCGATCTCGAAGAGGATCACGAGGGGAACCGCCAGCGCGAGCATGGAGATCGGCTCGGCCGGGGTGATGATGGCGGCGATCAGGAAGGCGGAGAAGATGATGACCCGGCGCCACTTGGCGATGGTCTCGTGGGTCAGGATGCCGACGATGTTGAGCAGGACCACCAGCAGCGGCATGACGAAGCCCAGACCGAACATGCTCATCATGATGAGCATGTAACTGAGGTACTCACCGATGGTCAGGTACGGGTCCGCGTCGTCGGGCAGGAACCCGAAGAGCATCTGGAGCGCGAGCGCGGTGATCGAGTAGGCCAGGGCCGCGCCGGCGACGAAGAGGATCCCGGCCAGCGGGGCGAAGATGTAGGCGTACTTCTTCTCACCGCTGTGCAGTGCCGGGGCCACGAAGGCCCACAGCTGGTAGAGCCAGAGCGGGGCCGTGACCAGAGCCCCGACGAAGATCCAGACCTTGAAGGCGACGAAGAAGGCGTCGAAGGGTCCGGTGACGATCAGCGAGCAGCCGCCGCCGTCGACCACCTGGGACGCGGGCAGCGAGCAGTAGGGCTGGGTGAGGAAGTCCCAGATCCGGTCGTAGAAGACGAAGCCGACCACGGCTCCCAGACACAGGATGAGCAGGACCTTGGCCAGCCTGTTGCGCAGCTCGCGCAGGTGGTCCATGAGCGGCATCCGGGCGTCCGGGTTGGCTGATCGGCCTCGGGACCTCATCTTGCGGTCACTCTCTTCTCCTTGGGCCCGCTCCGAGCGCGGACGCTCCCCGCTGACGACAGCCGACCGGCGCGGCACCCTCCGGTACCACGCCGGTCCACCGGAACGGTCTAGTTGTTGTAGGTCTGGTTGGTCGGCTCACCGGACTCGTTCACGATGCGCTGGCCGGGGGGAAGCTGCGGGTAGCCCTGCTGCGGCTGCTGGTTCTGCTGCGGCGCGGGGTTCTGCTGGGCCTGCTGCGCCTGCTGACCCTGCGGCTGCTGCTGGGCCTGCTGACCCTGCTGGTCCTCGGACTCGTTGTTCTCGTCGTCGACCAGGCCCTTGCTCTCGGCCTTGAGGATACGAGCACTGCGCCCCAGGGAACGGGCCAGGTCCGGAAGCTTCTTGGCTCCGAACAGCAGAATGGCCAGGATCACCAGGATGGCGATGGTAGGTCCGTTGAACGGTCCCATGGTTCTACCTCTCTGTGGGGCGCGACCAAGCGCCTCTGATGGTACGCGCGTTCGTCCGCGGGGCCGTCATGTCCCAGCACCGCCACGGCGGACGCGCTCACGCAGGTCAGCGCTGCTCGCCTGGTACCCGCCCGCCGCCCGTGCCACCCCATCGGACAGCACCGAGGCCGCGCGGCGCACCCTCAGACCGAGGGCGCCGACGACGAGCACTCCTGCGCAGAACACGACGCAGAGGACAGCGAAGGCGATCACGGGTTCACCATATCCCGTCCGCGATGACCTACACCCCACCCCCCGGTGAACAGGTGCGCGTCACTCCGGAGACGAAGTGGTCTCGACCAATTCGACGCGGTTCCGAGCATCGCGGTAGTGCCCCAGGGCACGCTCGGCCTCGGCCCTGACATCCTTCGCCAGCGCCAACGGAGACACCACGCGCCCCTCCCGTCCCAGGGACAACGCCAGCCGGGACACCCAGGCGGGGGCCGGGGTACGCAGGGTCGCCCTGGCCTCGCCGCCGGGCAGTTCGGTCACCGCCTCGCAGACGTAGTCCTCGGTCACCCAGCGCGCGGAGGGCTCCAGCGCCAGCGTCACCAGGGCGTCGCGCTCGGAGCGCTGGAGGACCCCCGCGGACAGGTCGCGGCGGGCCACGCCCTCGGGCACCTGGGCGGCGAAGGGCAGAAGGGTCAGTTCCAGGACCCGGTCCAGACGGAACAGCCGCACGGCCTCGCGCAGGTGGCAGTAGCCCTCCAGGAAGGTCTGGCCGTCCTGGACCACCAGCCCCATGGGATCGACGTCCCGCTCGGTCACCTGGTCCAGGTAGCCCGACAGGTACCGCAGGTGCAGACGCTGGCCGCCGTTGAGGGCCTCGGCGCAGCGCCGCTGGGTCCGGGCCACCTGCTCGTCCACCTCGACCCGTACCTGCACGGCGTCGGCCAGGTCGCTCACGGCCGCACCGGCGGCCGTGCGCAGCTTCTCGCCCACCCGGGTGAGCGCCCCGCCCTCGATCCCCTGGGCCTCGGGCAGCGCCTCCAGCAGGGACAGGCCCACCACCAGGCTGGCCGCCTCGTCCGCGGTCAGCCGCAACGGCTGGGCCAGGGTGTCGGCGTTGGCGATGATGATCTCGCCGGTCTCGCGGGCCGCGTCCAGGTCGACGTCGATCAGGTCACCGGGGGTGTACCCGGGCAGACCGCACATCCACAGCAGGCTCAGATCGGAGACCACCTGCTTCTCGCTGAGTCCGAAGTGCCGGGCCACCTCGGGCACACGCACGTCACGCCCGAGCGCGTACGGGACCAGCATGAGGAGTCGGCGCAGCTGGTCGGCGGAGCGGGGGCCGCGCGCCGGAGCCTCCACGCCCTCCCGTTCCATCGTCGCGTCGCCCTCCTCGGCCACGGCTGAGCCCTCCACCACCCCGGCCAGGTGGTCGGCCATCGCCGCGCGGACCTGCTCGGGCTCCACCACCACCGCGCGCGAGCCGTGCGAGGCCACCTGGCGCACCAACCCCGTGGTGCTGGTGTAGGGCAGGGTGAGCGTGTCCCAGCCGTCACCGGTGCTGTCCCGCTCCCCCGGGACCACGCGGAGCGCGAGGCGGCGCAGGTCGTGAGCGGCCTCGGTACGCACCCGCAGGGTCGCGGTGCGCTCGGGCACGGCGCTCTGCTGGGAGACCACCGAGCGCAGGTCCACCCCCTCGGGGACGACCACGTCGGGTCCGGTCCGCACGACGGTGACACCGCCCCGCATCCGGCCGAGACGGAACACCCGTCGGGCGTCACGCAGCCGGTCGTGGCCGACCACGTACCAGTGGCCGCGCAGGTTGACGATGCCCCACGGCTCGACCTCCCGCCGCTGGGCCGTGCTCTCCCCGGGCTTGCGGTAGTCGAAGGAGATGGGACGGCGGTCGCGGACCGCCTGCCACACGGGGCCGAAGGCGGGTTCGTCGGTGCGCATGGCGGGGGTCAGCCCGGGCGCCGCCTCGGTGTCCACCGGAACCCCGGCAGAGCGGAGCTTGAACAGGGCGTTGGCGGCGGCCTCGCCCAGGGAGGCGTGGCGCCAGGCGCGGGCGGCCAGGCCCAGCACGACGGCCTCGTCGGGCAGGAGCTCGATCTCGGGCAGCTCGTAGTCCGAGCGGGAGATCCGGTAGCCCTCCTCCCCGCTGACGGCGTCCCCGGTACCGACCTGGATGGGGATGCCGCTGTCGCGCAGCTCCCGCTTGTCCCGCTCGAACATGCGCTTGAACGCCGACTCGGTGTCCGCCTCGGCATACCCCTGCACCGTCGCCCTGATCTCCTGGGCGGTCAGGTGACGCCGCGTGGACAACAGGCAGATGACCAGGTTCAGTTGCCGTTCGGTCTTCCTGCGCGACATCGTCCGCACTCCTCTAGCCCGCTGTTCTGCCCGCTGTGGTGGACCGGGCGGGGCCGCGAGGGCGCGTCCTCCCACCTTCGGTTCAGGTCCGACGGTACCGTGCCCAGCATGATCCGGTGGCGCCGCGGTGAAGTCCTTCAGATCCTCCCCTCCTGGCCCGGGGTCCGCGTGTGCGCGGTGGCCGTGCCCGTCGGCGGGGACGGGCCGGACCAGACCGTGACCTGCACCGCCCTGGCCTACACGGACCTGGTGGGAGCCCCCGAAGTGGGCGACACGGTGCTGCTCAACACCGGAGCCCTGGACCTCGGGCTGGGCACCGGCGGATACGCGATGGTGGTGGCGGTCCCCGACCGCCTGCCCGCCGACCGCGAGGGTCCCGGGCACCTGGTGAAGGCCCGCTACACACCGCTCCAGGCCACCGTGCTGGGCGCGGACGAACAGGGCGCGCCCCACCACGAGGCGCTGCGCACGGCGGAAGGGGTCGACGGGATGCCCGTGGTCGTGGCCGACCTGCACTCCTCGCTGCCCGCCATCCTGGCCGGGGTGCGGGTCGAGCGCCCCGGGACACGGGTGGTCCACGTGATGCTCGACGGCGGCGCGCTGCCCGCCGCGTTCTCGAGGATCCTGGGGGCGCTGCGGGAGGACGACCTGCTCCGGGGGTGCGTGACCACCGGTCAGGCCTTCGGCGGCGACCTGGAGGCGGTGACCGTGCACTCGGGTCTGCTCGCCGCCCGCCACGTGCTGGACGCGGAGATCGCGGTGGTCTGCCAGGGTCCGGGCAACCTGGGCACCGGCACCCCGTGGGGGTTCTCCGGTGTCTCCTGCGGCGAGGCGGTCAACGCGACCGCCGTCCTCGGCGGCCGCCCGGTCGCCAGTCTGAGGGTCAGCGAGGCCGACGCCCGTGAACGGCACCGGGGGGTGTCACACCACAGCCTGACCGCCTACGGGCGGGTGGCCCTGGCCCCGGCGGACGTCGTGGTGCCCCGGCTGCCCGGGTTCTTCGGCGAGCGCGTCCGCGACCAGGCCTGGCCCCTGGGAGAGCGCCACACGCTGGTGGAGGTGTCCGTGAACGGCCTGGAGGACGAGGTGCGCGCGCTTCCGGTGAAGGTGTCAACGATGGGGCGCGGGCTGGACGAGGACCGGTCGGCCTTCCTCAGCGCGGCCGCCGCCGGGCGTCACGCCGCGACGCTCATCGCGAGTTGAGGTCACGCCCCTCGTCCCGGCCGATCCGCTGGTCGGAGTCGTGGCTCCCGTCGTACTGGGCGCCCGGGTAGGGGATCTCGAAGCCGGGGATCGGCGTGCGGCGGGTCGCGGCCATCATGTGGTCGGAGGGCACGTCGAAGTACCTCCCGGGCCGGAACATGGCCAGGGAGGTCGGTTCGGCGCGCACGCCCTCGTCCACCCGGAGCGACTCCGGCACGAACACCCTTCCGTCGCCGCAGGTCACACCCCATTCACGCCCCGGACCAGCGGAGACGATCTGGCCCGCGTCGCCTCCCTCGACCTCGTCGGAGAGCCGCCCGCCGCACAGGGTGATCCGGGCGCCGCCGAACATCGCGAAGGCGCCCGGGTAGGGGTCGGCCAGGGCGCGCACCATCCGGTCCACGTCCCGTCCGGCCGCCGCCAGGTCGAGGTGGCCGTCGCTGGGGCGGCGCCGGGGCCACTCCGAGCCGTGCCCTCTCTGGGGGCGCCGGGGCGCGTTCCCCTCCAGGAGGGCGTCCAGGTTCCGCACGAGCAGTTCGGACTGGAGGTGCCCGGTACGGTCGTACAGCCCGGACGCGGTGACGTCCTCGGCCACGTCGAACCAGATCCGGTCGACGACGTCTCCGGAGAAGGCCTCCCGTGTCAGGTGGAAGAGGGTGACGGCGCTGGAGCGCATGTCGCGCAGGATCGTCCACGGGATGGGGGCGCGGCCCCGTCCGACCGGGAGCGGGGAGGGGTGCAGTCCCACGCCGCCCAGGGGCAGTGAGGCCAGGACGTCCTCGTGCACCAGCTGCGACCAGCCCGCGACCACCATCAGGTCGATCCGGTGGGCGGCGAGGGCGTCGCGCACCTCGTCGGTGTTGATGTCGGCCGCCCGCAGGTGGGGCAGGCCGTGCCGACGGGTGACCTCCTCGAAGTCCGTGTAGCCGGAGCGGTGCGCGAGCTCGGCCGGGTAGGAGACCACCAGGCTCGGCGGGCTCCCCTGGGCGCAGAGCTCCTCCAGGGCCGGGACCCCGAGGCGCAGGCCCGACACGTAGCAGTACCGCCGCTGGTCCGGCATGGCTCCCCCTCGCCGCTGCTCTCCGTGAGCCACCGACTCTACGCACGCTGACCACGCCTTCTCGGCAGCGGCGCCCCGCTCTGCGTGTCACCGTCTCCGTCGCGAGCGCCGTGATCGTGCCGGGCGGACGGACCGGACGCGGACGGACACGCCGCCGCCCCCGCGTGCTCTGGGCTCGCGGGGGCGGCGGTGCGTGTCGTTCGGGGAGGGGGCTACTCCTCGGTCTCCTCCGGGTCCTCGGCGACCTCGTCGCCACCGGCGTCCTCCGCGGGCTCCTCCTGCTCGGGCGGCGGCGGGTTGTCGTAGGCGCCCAGCACGTCGACCACGAACACCAGGGGGCCGGCCGGAGCACCCATGGCCTCCTCCTCGGTGTTCCCGTACGCCAGGTCACCGGGGACGACCAGCATGACGCGGCTGCCGACCTTCTGGCCGACGATGCCCTCGTCCCAGCCCTCGATCACCGCACCGGCACCGATGGTGGTGTCGAAGGGGATCCCGCCCTGGTTCCAGGAGGAGTCGAAGACGTCGTGCTCGCCGTTCTCGTCGGCCTCCCAGCGCACGCCCGTGTACTGGACGATGACCTGCTGGCCCGCCTCGACCTCGGCGCCCTCGCCCTCGATCAGCGGAGTGACCTCGAGTTCGTCGGGGGCGTCTGCGTCGGGGACCTCGATCCGGGGCTGGCTGTGCCCGTCCTGCGTCACCGTCGGCAGGTCGCCGCCGCCGTCGCTGGACTGCTCACCCGGGACGACGGCTCCCTTGCTGAACCGGTCGACCATGTCGATCACCAGGACGCTGGCACCCTCGGGGGCGGGCTGGCCCATGGACTCGGCCTGGGTCTTCTCCTCCTCGCTCAGCGGCGGGAAGACGTAGACCGCACGGCTGCCGATGGGCTGGCTGACCAGGGTCTCGGTGATGTACTCGGGCATCTGGTCCATGCGGATGAGGTCCGGAGCACCGTTCTCGTAGCTGGACTGGCCCTCGACCGGCTCACCCTCGCCGGGCGCCGTCCACTGGTACTGGACGACGTTCGCGATGACCAGGTCGTCCGCGCCGACCAGGGCGTCCTCGCCCGCGCCCTTGCTCACGACACCCGAGATCTCCTCGTCCGGAGGCTCGATGTCGGGGAAGGTGATCTCGGGCTCCTCGCCGACATCACCGGTGACCTGGGGCAACCGGGAGTCGAGCGTGTCGTCGTTCATGCTGAGGAAGGCGGGGGTACGCCAGTCCTCCGGGAGCGAGGAGCAGCTGGAGACCGCCAAGGCGATGGCGGTCAGTGGCACCGCGAGGGCGGCAGCACGTCGGTGCATGGGTCACAACCTCTGATTTCCGGCTCAGGACAGGGTCACACTACCGAACAGTCGGAGTGTGGCCAGCCCCTGGAGGCTTCCCGATCGGGTTTTCGGCCGAGGGGAATCCGGACGGGGCGACCTCCGAAAGCGAAGAGGCAGGTGGGAGCAGCACCGAGGCCCCGGGGTGGCCGTCTCCGGCCGACCCCCGGGGCCGTGCGAACGCGCCGGGTTCACATCCCGGCGATGAGCTTCTCCACGCGTTCGTCCACGGACTTGAAGGGGTCCTTGCACAGCACGGTGCGCTGCGCCTGGTCGTTGAGCTTGAGGTGCACCCAGTCCACCGTGAAGTCGCGCCGCTGTTCCTGGGCCCGCCGGATGAACTCGCCGCGCAACCGGGCCCGCGTGGTCTGCGGCGGCACGGACTTGGACTCGAAGATCTTCAGGTCACCCACCACGCGGTCCATCTGGCCGCGGTTCTGCATCAGGTAGAACAGGCCGCGGTCGCGGTGGATGTCGTGGTAGGTGAGGTCGAGCTGGGCCACCCGGGGGGAGGACAGCGTGAGGTCGTGCTTCTCCCGGTAGCGCTCCAGCAGCATGTACTTGGCCACCCAGTCGATCTCCCGCTGGACCGTCTCCAGGTTCTGGGTCTCCACCGCCTCCAGCGTGCGCTGCCACAGGTCCAGGACGCGCTTGCCCACCGCGTCGGTCCCGTGCCGGTCCACGTAGCCCTGCACCTTCTCCAGATACTCGCGCTGGATCTCCAGGGCACTGGCCTCGCGACCGTTGGCCAGGCGCACCTTGCGGCGGCCGGTCATGTCGTGGCTGACCTCGCGGATCGCCCGGATCGGGTTCTCCAGGGTGTAGTCGCGCATGACCACCCCGGCCTCGATCATCCGCAGCACGAGGTCGGTGGAGCCCAGCTTGAGCAGGGTGGTGGTCTCGCTCATGTTGGAGTCGCCCACGATCACGTGCAGCCGGCGGAACCGCTCGGCGTCCGCGTGGGGTTCGTCGCGGGTGTTGATGATGGGCCGGGAACGGGTGGTCGCGGAGGAGACGCCCTCCCAGATGTGCTCGGCGCGCTGGCTGACGCAGAAGAGGGCCCCTCGGGGCGTCTGGAGCACCTTGCCCGCGCCGCAGACGATCTGGCGGGTGACCAGGAACGGGATGAGCACGTCGGCCAGGCGCCCGAACTCCCCGTGCCGACCGACGAGGTAGTTCTCGTGGCAGCCGTAGGAGTTGCCCGCGGAGTCGGTGTTGTTCTTGAAGAGGTAGATGTCTCCGGCGATGCCCTCCTCGTGGAGGCGCTGCTCGGCGTCGACCTGCAACCCCTCCAGGATGCGCTCACCGGCCTTGTCGTGGGCCACCAGGTCCACGAGGCTGTCGCACTCGGGGGTGGCGTACTCGGGGTGGCTGCCCACGTCCAGGTAGAGGCGGGCCCCGTTGCGCAGGAACACGTTGCTGCTGCGCCCCCAGGAGACCACCCTCCGGAAGAGGTACCGGGCGACCTCGTCCGGCGACAGGCGGCGCTGCCCCCGGAAGGTGCACGTGACCCCGTACTCGTTCTCCAGCCCGAAGATCCGTCGTTCCACGCGGCCTCACCAACTTCCGTCACCGTGGCGTCGACGACGGGGCCGCGTCGTCCACACCAGCCCGGCCGGTGCGGCGCCCGGGTGGCGCCGCACCGTTGTGCTGTCAGATCACTCGTCGGCCTCGTCCCCGGCGGTGCTCCGCTTGCCCTCCTCGATGAGGGCGGACAGGCGGTCGCCGTGGATGCGGCGGAACTTGCGGTGCTCCCTGGAACGCTCCAGGACGGCGACCTCCAGGTTGCCGGCCTCCAGTTCGCGCTCCTCGCCGTTCTCGTGGGCGAGGGCGTGGGTGGCCGCGTTCAACGCCGCGCTGAGCGGCGCGTCGGCGGCGAACCGGTCCTTGAGCTGGCTGGAGACGTGCTCCGAGGAGCCACCCACCGCGACGAAGCCCTGCTCGTCGACGATGGAGCCGTCGAAGGTGATGCGGTAGATCTCGTCCTCGGCCGCCGTGTCGCCGACCTCGGCGACCACGATCTCGACCTCCCAGGGCTTGAGGCTCTCGCTGAAGACGGTGCCCAGGGTCTGGGCGTAGATGTTGGCGAGCTGACGGCCGCTGACGTCGCGGCGGTCGAACTGGTACCCGCGCACGTCCGCGAAGCGCACGCCCATGAGGCGCAGGTTCTCGAACTCGGGGTAGCGGCCGACCGCGGCGAAGCCGATGCGGTCGTAGAGCTCACTGATCTTGTGCAGTGTGCGGGACATGTTGTCCGCCACCAGCAGGATTCCGCCCTCGTACTGGAGGACGACGGCGCTGCGGCCGCGCGCGATGCCCTTGCGCGCGTAGTCCGCCTTGTCCTTCATCTGCTGTTCAGGGGCGACGTAGAACGGCATCGACACCGCGGATCGTTCCTTACCTAGTCGGGAGAGGTCTGGAGTGGAGGCTCGGGTCGCCTCAGCTCAGGCGTGCCTTGGGTCCGTCGGGGTCGGCCGCTCGTCCTTCGACGACCTCGGTCGCCAGGCGGGCGACCTCGTCGGCTCCGATCCTGCGGTGCCCGTCCTCGGTGATGACGTCGACGAGGGGGAAGATCCTGCGGTGCAGGTCGGGTCCGCCGGTGGCGGAGTCGTCGTCGGCCGCGTCGTAGAGCGACTCCAGCGCGACCCTGATCGCCGTGGTCTCGTCCAGGTCGTCACGGTAGAGCTTCTTGATGGAGCCCTTGGCGTAGACCGAACCGGAGCCGACCGAGTAGTAACGCTGTTCCTCGTAGCGGCCGCCCACGGCGTCGTAGCTGAACACGCGGCCCTGTCGGGTGTTCTCGTCGAACCCGACCAGAAGGGGGACCACGACGAAGCCCTGCATGGCCATGCCGAGGTTGCCGCGCACCATCTGGGCGAGCTTGTTCGCCTTGCCCTCCAGGGACAGGGAGCGTCCCTCCAGCTTCTCGTAGTGTTCGAGCTCCACCTGGTAGAGCTTGGCGAGCTCGATGCCGATCCCGGCCGATCCGGCGATGGCCACCGCGGAGAACTCGTCCGTCCGGTAGAGCTTGTCCATGTCGCGGTTGGCGATGACGTTGCCCTGGGTGGCCCGCCGGTCCCCGGCGAGAAGCACACCGCCGGGGAAGGTCAGCGCGACGATGGTCGTCGCGTCCGGGGTGAGGTGCTCCGCCGAGCCGGGGGCGCCCGCCGAGCCCGTGTGGTGGCCGGGCAGCAGCTCGGGCTTGACCTCCCGAAGAAACTCGGTGAAGGACGAGGTCCCCGCACTCATGAACGCGGCCGACATCCGTCCGCCCTCGAAACCTTCGAACACGCGACTCCCTCCACTCGCGCCCCACCCCGTCTCGGGGGCGGGTGGGGCGCCTGTCGTCCCTCTGTCTGTCGTTCCCTCACGGGCCGGGGGTGGTACCGGCCGGTGGGACCGACCCTAGTCCCGTACGCCCCGGGAGCCGGTGACGGCCGGGTGCGCTGTCAGCGAACCCGTCGGTCACTGACCGCCCTTCTGCACGAACTGGCGCACGAAGTCCTCGGCGTTGCTCTCCAGCACGTCGTCGATCTCGTCCAGGATGTCGTCGACGTCCTCGTCGAGCTGCTCGTCGCGCTCCCGCGCCTCGGGTGCCGCCTCGGTCTCCTCGACCTCCTCGTCACGCCGCGAGGAGTGCTTCTGGCCGCCGCTGTCATTCGCCATCTGTCGTTACCTCCCGTTCGGGGCCCTCGCCCTTATCTTGGCCCAACGGTCCCCGCCTCAACCGTCTTCCACAGGCCCGATACTCGCTAGTTACCTCGGATCGTCCCGTCGGACCGCACGCGGCGTGAGCGTGAGCACCGGCCCCGCCCCGGGCGTGTCCCTTCCGGAGGCGTTGGCGCGGCCCGGATCCCGTTCGTGACAGTACGTCGCGCCCCACCCCCTCTCCCCCGAGGCGCGATGCGCACACATGTTCACTTAGCGAACATGATCTTCACCCTCCGCGACGCCCTGACCATGCCGTGTACGTCTACGTAGCACTTCCGTCACAGATGGCACGCGGTTCCAGTGTCCGCATCCGGCCACACAACACCCCTTGATCTACTGGTGGGTTTGTGATCCGCGTACAGCCAGTCACCAAAAGGGGAGGTCAGACGCCTCGCGACGCAGAGTGACGCCCTTATTGAATCCGATGGTCGGATGATCCTGTTGTCACCTGAGTGAATTATCCATTTCGTGGGCTTTCCCTGCCCAAGCTGTTCACTTATGGTTTGGATTCGTTTACCGACTGTCTCGGTGAACGAACGAGTCCCCCGGTTCGTCCGGAGACTCACCTGGGGCACGGCTCTCCCCCTCCGGAGAACCGTTCCCCGAACCCCCGTCAATTCCCCAAGGAGAGTAGGGATCAATGCGACCCTCCCCCGTCATCTCCGCGATCGGCACGGGAGCCCTGGCCTTCGGGCTCGCGCTCTCGGTCGCGCCCGGCGCCTCCGCCGCGACCGTGCCCGCCGAGCCCTCACCCCAGGGCGAGGCGACCACGATGCAGGAAGCGCTTGAGAGGGACTTCGGCCTCACCCCGTTCGAGGCCGAAGACCTGCTCGAGGCCCAGAAGGACGCCCTCGGGATCGACACGGCGGCGGCCGAGGCCGCCGGCGACGCCTACGCCGGTTCCGTGTTCGACACCGACACCCTGGAACTGACCGTCCTGCTCACGGACGGCGGCTCGGTGTCGGACGTCGAGGCCACCGGTGCCGAGACCGCGGTGGTCTCCCACGGCACCGACGGCCTGGCGGCGATCATGGACGAGCTCGACGCGGTCGGCGCCCAGCCGGGTGTCGTCGGCTGGTACCCCGACCTCGCCAGCGACACGGTGGTCGTCGAGGCCACCGACGTCTCCGACGCCCGCGGCTTCGTCGAGGCCGCCGGTGTGGACTCCTCCGCCGTCCAGGTGGAGGAGACCGACGAGGCGCCCGAGCTGTACGCCGACATCGTCGGCGGCGACGCCTACTACATGGGCGGCGGACGCTGCTCGGTCGGGTTCGCGGCCACTGACAGCGCGGGCAACGACGGATTCGTGACGGCCGGCCACTGCGGCACGGTCGGCACGTCCGCCGACAGCGAGGACGGCAGCGGTTCCGGAGTGTTCGAGGAGTCGATCTTCCCGGGCAACGACGCCGCCTTCGTCCGCTCCACGTCCAACTGGACCGTCACCAACCTGGTCAACATGTACAGCTCCGGCGGCACCCAGACCGTCGGCGGCTCCTCCCAGGCCCCGGTCGGCGCGGCCGTGTGCCGTTCCGGCTCCACCACGGGCTGGCACTGCGGGACCATCGAGGCCCGCGGCCAGTCGGTGAGCTACCCGGAGGGCACCGTCAACGACATGACCCGGACCGACGTGTGCGCCGAGCCCGGCGACTCCGGCGGTTCGTTCATCTCCGACGACCAGGCCCAGGGCATGACCTCGGGCGGCTCCGGCAACTGCACCTCCGGTGGTACCACGTACTACCAGGAGGTCGGCCCGGCGCTGAGCACCTGGAACCTCAGCCTCGTCACGAGCTAGACCGTACGGGGACCGCGTGGTCCCCGTACGACCGCGCCCCCGTCCGCCATCCGGCGGGCGGGGGCGTCTCGCGTTCCGGGCCGCTACACCCTCGGGCGAGCACTCGCGCCCGTCCGCTCTCCACGGTCAACGGAGAGCTCCGCAGAACGAACGAGGGGACGCTGTGCGCACGAGCGACGGTGCGCGAACGAAGCCGTGACCACTGGTGTTACACCTGTGTGTCCGAGCGGCCACGTTTGGTACGGGGTACCGGTGTCCGCATGTGGCCAGAATGCCCCCCTTGCGACAGGGGAACGGATTCGGTCGGTAGCGCATCGACTCCGACAACCGCGAGGTGGCCGTTCGCGTCGCCACGTTCTGCGACCGTCATGCGACCCATCATCGGGTGACCCCACCGAGCTCTGAATGGTCCACCGTTCTGACGGTCTTTCCCTCACCAAAACGTGCACCTATGGTTAGGCGTTGTTTACCGAATGTCTCGGTGAACGACAGGGGCCGGACGGTATTCGGCCCCGATCCCCCGTTGATCCCCCCAGGAGAGTAGGGACCCCATGCGACCCTCCCCCGTTGTCTCCGCCATCGGTACGGGAGCGCTGGCCTTCGGTCTGGCGCTGTCCGGTACCCCGGGTGCCCTCGCGGCCACCGGAGCGCTCCCCCAGTCACCCACCCCGGAGGCCGACGCGGTCTCCATGCAGGAGGCGCTCCAGCGCGACCTCGACCTGACCTCCGCCGAGGCCGAGGAGCTGCTGGCCGCCCAGGACACCGCCTTCGAGGTCGACGAGGCCGCGGCCGAGGCCGCCGGGGACGCCTACGGCGGCTCCGTCTTCGACACCGAGAGCCTGGAACTGACCGTCCTGGTCACCGATGCCGCCGCGGTCGAGGCTGTGGAGGCCACCGGCGCCGGGACCGAGCTGGTCTCCTACGGCATCGACGGTCTCGACGAGATCGTCCAGGAGCTCAACGCCGCCGACGCCGTTCCCGGTGTGGTCGGCTGGTACCCGGACGTGGCGGGTGACACCGTCGTCCTGGAGGTCCTGGAGGGTTCCGGAGCCGACGTCAGCGGCCTGCTCGCGGACGCCGGCGTGGACGCCTCGGCCGTCGAGGTGACCACGAGCGACCAGCCCGAGCTCTACGCCGACATCATCGGTGGTCTGGCCTACACCATGGGCGGCCGCTGTTCGGTCGGCTTCGCGGCCACCAACGCCGCCGGTCAGCCCGGGTTCGTCACCGCCGGTCACTGCGGCCGCGTGGGCACCCAGGTGACCATCGGCAACGGCAGGGGCGTCTTCGAGCAGTCCGTCTTCCCCGGCAACGACGCGGCCTTCGTCCGCGGTACGTCCAACTTCACGCTGACCAACCTGGTCAGCCGCTACAACACCGGCGGGTACGCCACGGTCGCCGGTCACAACCAGGCCCCCATCGGCTCCTCCGTCTGCCGCTCCGGCTCCACCACCGGTTGGCACTGCGGCACCATCCAGGCCCGCGGCCAGTCGGTGAGCTACCCCGAGGGCACCGTCACCAACATGACCCGGACCACCGTGTGCGCCGAGCCCGGCGACTCCGGCGGCTCCTACATCTCCGGCACCCAGGCCCAGGGCGTGACCTCCGGCGGCTCCGGCAACTGCCGCACCGGCGGGACCACCTTCTACCAGGAGGTCACCCCCATGGTGAACTCCTGGGGCGTCCGTCTCCGGACCTGATCCCCGCGGTTCCAGGCGGACCGACGGTCCGCTGACCTGAGTCACCAGGCGTCCCCGCCCGCTTCCAGCGGGCGGGGACGCTCGCGTCCGCACCGGGGTGCGGGGGACCGGGCGTCGGCCACGGCCCCACCCGTGACCGGACCGCCCGGGCTCAGGCCGCCCGGTGGACGACCTTCCCGTCCAGGACGGTCAGCCAGGCGTCGACCTCGCGCAGCCGGTCCTGCGGCAGCGACTCCACGTCGGCGTCGAGGACGACCAGGTCGGCGAGGTAACCCGGGCGCAGCGCGCCGAGACGGTCCTCGACCCCCAGCGCGTGCGCCGCGTCCAGGGTGTGGGCACGCAGCGCCTCGTGCAGGGTGACGCCCTGCTCCCGCCCGATGTCGGCCCCCTCCCGGGTGGTGCGGCAGACCGCGTTGGCCACGGTGTCCATCGGGCGCAGGCTGGAGACGAAGGAGTCGCTGGACAGCACCGGGCGCAGTCCGAGGTCGATCTCCTCGCGCATGGGCTGGAGCCGGTGCGCCCGGTCCCCCAGTCGGCGCAGGAAGTCGCCGCCGCTGTCGTAGAGGAAGTTGGGCTGGTTGACCGGGATCACCCCGTACTCGGTGAAGCGCTTGGCCTGCTCCACCGTCGGGTAGCCGCAGTGCTCGATCCGGGGGCGCGGATCGGGGCCCGAGACACGGGCCGCGGACGCGATGGCCTCCAGGGTGTGCTCCATGGCGGCGTCGCCCTGGGTGTGGATCGCGACCTGCCAACCCTCCTGGGCTGCCCGCGTCACGAGGTCCACCAGCTGGTCGGGGTGGTGGTAGAGGCTGCCCGGGAACTGGCCGCGCTCGCCGTAGGGCACGCTGAACTTCGCGGTGCCGCCCAGCAGGGTGCCGTCCGAGTAGAACTTCATCCCGGTCAGTCGGAGCCAGTCGTCACCGAACGGGCTCGCGAGACCGGCGTGGGTGAGCGAGTCGAGCTGGTGCGAGAGCGGCATACCGAAGGTGCGCAGGGGCAGGGTTCCGGCCGCACGCGCCGCCCGGTACACCCGCAGCTCGCGGGCGGAGACCTGGGGGTCGCAGACCGTGGTCACGCCCGCGGACAGGTACGGCGCGGCCGCGTCGGACAGCCATCCCAGCAGGTGCTCGGTGGGCAGCGCGGTGTGGAAGTTCGGCCCGTGGCAGCCGATGTCCACGGCCAGCGGCAGCAGGAGCTCCATCGCCGCGTCGGTGACCATGCCGGTCAGCCGCCCGCCCTCGTCCCGGACGAAGGAGCCACCGGCCGGGTCGGGCACGTCCTCTCCGATCCCGCTCCAGGCCAGCGCGGCGGAGTTGACCACGGCCTGGTGGCCGGAGACGTGGTAGACGATCACCGGGTGCTCGGTGGTGGCCTCGTCCAGGTGGCGGCGGGTGGGACGACCGCCCGGGTACTTGGCGTCGTCCATGGAGAAGGCACGGATCCACTGACCCGCGGGGGTGCGCTCGGCCTCGGCCGCGATCGCGGCGACCAGGTCGGCGGCGCTGCCCACCCGGGGGTAGCGCGCGTCCACCGCGGCCAGGGACTCGGCGGTGGAGAGCAGGTGGTTGTGCGGGTCGATGAAGCCGGGAAGGACGGTGCGCCCACCCGCGTCCACCTCCACGGCTCCGGGTCCGGCCGCGGCCCGGGCCGCCTCGACACCGCCGACCAGACGGACCCGACCCTCGCGCACGGCGACGGCGGGCGCGGTGGGGTTGGTGTCGTCCATCGTCAGGACGCGGGCGTTGTGGATGAGCAGACCGGTCACGGGTGGGTCCTCCTCAGGAGTGGGTGGTGCCGCCGTCCGGGCGGACGGCGGTACCGGTGCGGTTGGGGATCGGGGGGCCGGGTCAGGCCGAGGTGAGCAGTTCGGAGTCCCGGTAGCGGGGCGCGCGGGCCAGGCAGACGATGCTCAGCAGCACCATGGCGATCAGGAGCCCGACCACGGACAGGATGCTGCCGGTGGCGGCGAACAGCGCGGTGCAGGCCAGCGGGGCCAGACCACCGAAGATCGCGCCCGCTGTCTGGTAGGCGATCGAGATGCTCGTGTAGCGGGCCTGGGGCGGGTACATCTGGGCGAGCACCCGGGCGATGGGTCCGTAGACGGTGGCCATGGCGACGCGCATGACGCACAGCATGAGGACGATGAGCAGCGTGCTGCCGGTCTCCAGGATGAGGAACTGGGGCAGGGCGAGCACGCCCACGCCCACCAGACCGATGGTGACGACCCTGGCGGTGCCGTAGCGGTCGCCCAGCCAGGAGACACCGAGCGTGACCACCAGTTCCACGAAGGCCGCGATGCTCAGACCGGTGAGGATGACCTGTTCGCTGATCCCGACCTCGGTGACCCCGTAGGCCTGCAGGAACGTGGTGACGATGTAGTAACCGCCCACGGCCACGGGCAGCACGCCCACACCCAGCAGGAGGGTGCGCCAGGAGGTGCGCAGGGCGTAGCCGAGCGGGAGGCCCTTGGGCTGTTCGTCCTGCACGGCGTCGAAGACCGGGGACTCCTCCACCTTGAAGCGGATCACCAGGCCGACGGCCACGAGCAGGACCGACGCCAGGAAGGGCAGACGCCATCCCCAGTCGTAGAGGATCTCGGTGTCCCACGCGGCGATCAGTCCGAAGGAACCCGTCGCCAGCAGCGCGCCCGCGGGGTTGCCGAGCTGGGCGAAGGCTCCGTAGAACGTCTTGCGGTTCTCCGGGGCGTGCTCCACGGCCATGAGCACCGCGCCGCCCCACTCCCCGCCGACGGCGATGCCCTGCACGAAGCGCAGCACCACCAGCAGCAGCGGGGCCAGGAACCCGACCTGCTCGTAGGTGGGCAGCAGGCCCACGCTGAACGTGGCCACGCCCATCATGAGCAGGGTGATGACCAGTGCCGACTTACGACCGAGCCGGTCGCCGTAGTGGCCGAAGAGCAGGCCCCCGAGCGGTCGGGCGAAGAAGCCCACCGAGAAGGTGGCGAAGGAGGCCATCAGCCCCACCATGGGGTCGATGTCGGCCGGGAAGAACAGGGTCGCGAAGACCAGGCTCGCCGCGGTGGCGTAGATGTAGAAGTCGAACCACTCGATGGTGGTGCCGACGAAGGCCGCCACAGCCGCACGTGCGGGGTGCGGTGACGTGGGGGCGGTCCGCTCTGACATGGGAACTCCGATGGCGCGTGGCGTGGTCGTCGGCGACCACGACCGATGTGATCCGGCGTGTTGTTGTGACCGTAGACACTCCACGTCCACCGACGGCGGGATGGTCCGCACAGGTTGTACCGTGACAAATGTGCGGGTCGCACAGCCGACGGAGGACGGGAGGGGTCCCGTGAGCATCACCGTTCGCGACATCACCGCCTCGCCAGACCTGGAGGTCACCGCCTCGGCCGGGCGCTCCGGGCTGGACCGTGTGGTCCGTTGGGCGCACGTGACCGAACTCCCCGACCCGGTGCGCTGGCTGCGCGGCGGGGAACTCGTGCTGACCGCCGGCCTCGGGCTGGGCGGGGACCCGGAGGGGCACCGCGCCTACGTGCGACGGCTCCACGGGGCGGGGTGCGCGGGCCTGGCGTTCGCCATCGACATCTGGCTGAACGAGATCCCGCCCGAGGTCCTGGACGAGGGCGACCGGCTGGGCTTCCCCGTCCTTCGGGTCGAGGGCGAGACGTCGTTCGTCGCCGTCGTGGAGACCGTCGCCGACCACTACGCGGCGGAACGCACCCGTGCACAGGGCCGGGTGCTGGCCGCCCAGGACGCGATGGCCCGTGCCGCCCTGCGCTCGGGCCCGGCCGGGGTGCTGCGCGAACTGGCGTCGGCGACCTCCGGGGAGTGCCTGCTGCTCGACCGCAACGCGATGACGAGTCGAGCGGTTCCCGAGGTCGAACCGGCCTGGCACTCCCTGGTGCGCGCCGAGGTACTGGGAGCCGCGCCCACCCCGGGGATGCGGGTGCTGGCCGACGACGGGGCGTCCATCCTCCTGCAGACGCTGGGCACGACCGGCCGCACCCTCGGCTGGGTGGCGCTGCGCTGCGCGGAGCCCTCCCCCAACGTCCGGGTGCTCGCCAACCACGCCGCGTCGCTGCTGGCCGTGCATCTGCTGCACTCACGGGACGCCCGGCGGGCCATCTTCGGCGAGCGCGCGCCGCTGTTGCGCGCCGCCGCACTGGGGCAGGCGGTGGGGGTGCCGTTGACCCTGCCGCCCCCGCCCTGGGAGGTCGTCTGCTTCCGGACCTCCGCCCCGGGCGCCCTGGACGACGCCGCCGACGCCCTCGTCGACGTACTGGGCGACACGGAGGCGGCACGGTCGAGCGGGCTCTGCCGCCTGGGCGAGCAGCTGCTGGCGGTCCTGCCCGACACGGGCCGTCCGTACGCGGGCGAGCGGCTGCTCGCCCTGATCGACGGGGTGTCGGCGGCCGGAGCGTGCCGGGCACGCGGCCCGGGCGAACTCGCCTCGGCCGTGGCCAGGGCCCGCGGTGCGCTCCCCTCCGAGGGGTACCGGCACGTGGACGAGGCCGACGCCTGGGCCCTGCTGCGGTCGACAGTGCCCGAGAGCGGGTCCCGAGCGTTCACCGAGGCGGTGCTGGGGCCGGTCGTGGAACACGACGCGCGCAACGGCACCGATCTGGCGCACACCCTGCTCCACTACCTGGACAGCAGCGCCCACGTGGAGGAGACGGCACGGGAGCTGGGCGTGCACCGCAACACGCTGCGAGCTCGGCTGCGCACCGCCGAGCGGGTCCTCGGCCGCGACCTGGGTGACCCGCGTACCCGCCTGGAGCTGTGGACGGCGCTGAGTCTGCGCCCGATGCGCTGCGTGGACGGCGTCTGGCACGACTGACGAGCCGTCCCGGGCACGCGGTGGCCGGACGGTTCCCCGGGCGCCGCGGGGCACCCGGGGAACCCCGGGTCACTGCCGCCGGTTGCCCACCAGGACGGCCAGCAGGTCGGCGGCGGTGGCGGAGGCGTCCAGGAGACCGCCCACGTGCTCCTTGGTGCCCCGGCGCGGCTCCAGGGTGGGCACGCGCTGGAGGGAGTCGTACCCGGGCAGGTCGAAGATGACGGAGTCCCACGAGGCGGCCGCCACCTCGTCCGCGTACTTGGCCAGGCACCGGCCCCGGAAGTAGGCGCGGGTGTCCTCCGGCGGTGCGGTGACGGCCCGGGCCACCGCCGCCTCGTCCACCAGGCGCCGCATCCGTCCGCGCGCGGCCAGGCGGTTGTAGATGCCCTTGTCCTCGCGCACGTCGGAGTACTGGAGGTCCACCAGATGCAGACGGGGATGGGACCAGTCCAGCCCGTCCCGGGACCGGTAGCCCTCCAGGACCTTGAGCTTGGCGACCCAGTCGAGTTCGGTGGCCAGGTCCATCGGGTCGACGGCCAACCGGGACAGGACCGACTCCCAGCGGTCGAGCACGTCGGCGGTGTCGGGGTCCACGTCGGTGCCGAAGCGGTCCTCCACGTACTTGCGCGCCTGGTCCAGGTACTCGCCCTGGAGCTCCAGCGCGGTCATCCGGCGCCCGTCCCGCAGTCGGACCCGGTGGGTCAGCCCCGGGTCGTGGGAGACCTCCCGCAGGTCGGCCACCGGTGTCTCCAGGGACAGGTCGGCGCTGAGGAAGCCGTCCTCGATCATCGACAGCACCAGCGCCGTGGTCCCCAGCTTGAGGTAGGTGGAGACCTCGCTCATGTTGGCGTCGCCGATGATGACGTGCAGGCGCCGGTACTGGTCCGGGTCGGCGTGCGGTTCGTCCCGCGTGTTGATGATGGGGCGCTTCAGGGTGGTCTCCAGACCCACCTCGACCTCGAAGAAGTCCGCCCGCTGGGAGATCTGGAAGCCGCTGCCCTGGCCGTCCGCCCCGATCCCGACCTTACCCGCGCCGCAGATCACCTGCCGGGAGACGAAGAACGGGATGAGGTGCCGGACGATGTCCGCGAAGGGCGTCGACCGGTTCATCAGGTAGTTCTCGTGGCACCCGTACGAGGCGCCCTTGTTGTCGGTGTTGTTCTTGTACAGCTGGATCGGTTCGATGCCCGGGGTGGCACCGGCGCGGGCGGCCGCGTCGGCCATCACCCGCTCCCCCGCCTTGTCCCACAGCACCGCGTCGAGGGGGTTGGTGACCTCCGGCGCCGAGTACTCGGGGTGCGCGTGGTCCACGTACAGCCGCGCGCCGTTGGTGAGGATGACGTTGGCCAGCCCCAGGTCCTCGTCGGTCAGCTGCGTGGGGTCGGCGACCTCGCGCGCCAGGTCGAACCCGCGGGCGTCGCGCAGCGGGTTCTCCTCCTCGAAGTCCCAGCGTGCCTTCCTGGCCCGTGCCGCCGAGGCGGCCAGGTAGGCGTTGACCACCTGGGTGGAGGTGACCATCGCGTTGGCTCCGGGGTTTCCCGGCACGGAGATCCCGTATTCGGTCTCGATACCCATAATCCGCCGCACACTCATGATGAGAGGTTATCCGCCACGGACCTGTCTTGAACGCTTCCGCGCCAATTGTGGCCTAAGCGCCGTCTTCCCGGGCGTTTCCACCGGCGTTCCTTGGGCGTGTCGTCCCAGTTCAGGACGGTTCGGAGTGGATTCTCGAAAAAGCGGACCGGATCCGGTACGGGAGTTCCCGGCCCGGCCCCATTGTGTGGCCCGGCAATCCCGCACCAACGACGGAGCGGGACCCGCCGAATCGTACGCGGGCCCCGCTCCGAGGCGCTCCTACAGGTACTGGCCGGTGTTGGCGACGGTGTCGATGGACCGACCGGAGTCGGCCCCCTTCTTCCCGGTCACGAGCGTCCGGATGTAGACGATGCGCTCGCCCTTCTTGCCCGAGATCCGAGCCCAGTCGTCCGGGTTGGTGGTGTTGGGCAGGTCCTCGTTCTCGCTGAACTCGTCCACGCAGGCCTGGAGCAGGTGCGAGACGCGCAGCCCCTTGGACTGCTGGTCGATGAAGTCCTTGATGGCCATCTTCTTGGCCCGCGAGACGATGTTCTCGATCATCGCGCCGGAGTTGAAGTCCTTGAAGTACAGGACCTCCTTGTCACCGTTGGCGTAGGTGACCTCCAGGAAGCGGTTCTCCTCACCCTCGGTGTACATCCGCTCCACGACCCGCTGGATCATGGCGTCGACCGTGGCCCGGGACGATCCGCCGTGCTCGGCCAGGTCGTCCTCGTGCAGCGGCAGGTCCTCGGTCACGTACTTGCCGAAGATGTCGCGCGCGCCCTCGGCGTCGGGCCGCTCGACCTTGATCTTGACGTCCAGGCGGCCCGGCCGCAGGATCGCCGGGTCGATCATGTCCTCGCGGTTGGAGGCGCCGATCACGATGACGTTCTCCAGCCCCTCCACGCCGTCGATCTCGCTGAGCATCTGCGGGACGATGGTGTTCTCCACGTCGGAGGAGACGCCCGAGCCGCGCACCCGGAAGATCGAGTCCATCTCGTCGAAGAACACGATGACGGGGGTTCCCTCGGAGGCCTTCTCCCGCGCCCGCTGGAAGACCAGGCGGATGTGCCGCTCGGTCTCGCCCACGTACTTGTTGAGCAGCTCCGGGCCCTTGATGTTGAGGAAGAAGCTCTTGCCGACGTCCTTGCCGGTGCGCTCCGCGACCCGCTTGGCCAGCGAGTTGGCGACCGCCTTGGCGATCAGCGTCTTGCCGCACCCGGGCGGGCCGTACAGCAGCACGCCCTTGGGCGGGGTGAGCTGGTGCTCGCGGAAGAGGTCCTTGTGGAGGAAGGGCA
The DNA here is from genome assembly GCF_042745575.1 of Nocardiopsis sp. NPDC058789. Taxonomy (NCBI): domain Bacteria; kingdom Bacillati; phylum Actinomycetota; class Actinomycetes; order Streptosporangiales; family Nocardiopsidaceae; genus Nocardiopsis; species Nocardiopsis sp. NPDC058789. The sequence goes on along the minus strand of NZ_JBHYOW010000018.1, from coordinate 31,211 downwards.
GCTCGACCGCGTCGCGGATCATCTCGATCTGGCCGGTCAGGCCACCGATGTCGGTGTAGGAGATGTCGGGGACCTCCTCGAGGATGAGCTCCTCGACCTCCGACTTGGGAATCCGCTCGTACACGTACCCGGAACGGGGTTCGAGCAGCAGGGAGTCGCCCGGTCGGATCGGTTCGTCGCGCAGCGGCTCCGCCAGGCGGACGATCTTCTCGTCGTCGTGGTGCGAGATGACCAGGGCGCGCTCGCCGTCCTCAAGGAGCTCCTTGAGCATGACGACCTCACCGACCGTCTCGAAGGACTCCACCTCGACGACGTTGAACGCCTCGTTGAGCATGACCTCCTGGCCCGGACGCAGGTGGTCCAGGTCCACGGAGGGACTGACGTTGACCCGCATCTTGCGGCCGTTGGTGAAGATCTCGACGGTGTCGTCCTCGCGGGAACCGAGGTAGACACCGAAGCCCGAGGGCGGCTGAGAGAGCCGGTCGACCTCCTCCTTGAGTGCGACGATCTGTTCGCGCGCCTCCTTCAGCGTGGAGACGAGCCGTTCGTTCTGCCCGTTGGCGCCCGCGAGGCTGGCCTGGGCCTCCCGCAGCCGCTCCTCGAGCAGACGCACGTGTCGGGGTGAGTCGGCGAGCTTGCGCCGGACCACGCTGAGTTCCTTCTCCATGTAGGCCACCTGGGCCGTGAGCTCAGCGACTTCACGGTCCCGATCGCCCTGACGCTCGTCCTCGCGTTCGGCCACGTCCGCCACCTCCCTGTAGGAACTACTCGGGAACCTACCTACCCATGCCCGTTTCCTAACCTGTAACCCCGCACGAGTGTCGTGGACCTCTGGTGGGGATCTTGCGTAGAAGCAGGTCACGGTGGTAGCGAAGGGCCCGACGTAATGAGAAAGTAACCTCCGTGGCGGGGCCGGGGCAAGCACCTCCCCGGCCGCGCGACACCCGTGGGCCGCCGGGCGCGCCGCTTTCCGGACACCCTCGAACACGAGGAAGGGGCCCGACCGGATCATCTCCGGAGGGCCCCCGCGCGTCGGGCGCGGCGCGGTGGCTACTCGCCGCCCTCGGCCACCGGCGCGGACTCGGTCTCGGCCGTCGTGGCGGACGCGGGAGCGGCCGCCTTCGCACCGGCGTCCGCCGCCGCCCTTGCGGCCTCGTAGTCCTTGCCGTAGGCACCCTTGGCCGGGCGGCGACGGCGCTCGGGGGCCTCCACCCCGTCGGCCAGACGGCGCGCGACCACGAGGAAGCCCGTGTGGCCGATCATCCGGTGGTCCGGGCGCACGGCCAGGCCCTCCACGTGCCAGGTGCGCAGCATGGTCTCCCAGGAGCGCGGCTCGTAGAAGCGGTCGTCGCCCCGGAGCTCCTCCACCACGCGCGAGAGCTGGGTGGTCGTGGCCACGTAGCAGCACACCAGCCCGCCGGGGATCAGCGCCCGGGCGACCGCGTCCAGGCACTCCCAGGGGGCGAGCATGTCCAGGAAGACCCGGTCCACGTCGGTCTCGTCGAGCTCCTCGACCAGGTCGCCCACGGTGAGCCGCCACGCCGGGTGCGGGCCGCCGTAGAAGCTCTCGACGTTCTTGCGGGCGATCTTGGCGAAGTCCTCGCGGCGCTCGTAGGAGTGGACCATGCCCTGCTCCCCGACCGCGCGCAGCAGCCAGTTGGACATGGCGCCGGAACCGGCTCCGGCCTCCACCACCCGGGCGCCCGGGAAGATGTCGGCCTCGACCATGACCTGGGCCGCGTCCTTGGGGTAGACGATGGTGGCGCCGCGCTTCATGGAGAGCGTGTAGTCGATGAGCAGGGGGCGCAGCGCCACGTAGGCCGTGCCGGTGTTGGAGCGCACCACGCTGCCGTCGGGCTCACCGATGAGGTCGTCGTGCTCGACCTTGCCCTTGTGCGAGTGGAAGGTCCCACCCTCGCGCAGTGTGATGGTGTGCATGCGACCCTTCGGGTCGGTCAGCTGCACGGTGTCGCCGTCGGTGAAGGGGCCGCGGCGGCCATGGATACCGGTCAACGTCGCTCTCGTCTTCCCACGTCGCGTTTGGTCTGGGCAGTCGCCCAGCGTATCGGCCCCCGGGCACCGCGACGAACCGGCGGGCGTTCCGGGCGGGACCGGGCGGGCGTGCGAAAGCCCCGCCCGTTGGGCATCATCAGGCGTGTGGACCCACGTGCCACGCTCATCGGAACACGAGGACCTCGGGAGACACGACCCATGTCACAGCAGACCACGGGCCTGGGAATCGACATCGGTGGCAGCGGGATCAAGGGCGCGCCGGTCGACCTGGGCTCGGGTGAGTTCCTGCGGGACCGCCTGAAGATCCTCACCCCCGACCCCGCGAAACCGGCGGCCGTGGCCGAGATCGTCGCCGAGATCGCCGCGCACTTCCCCGAGACCGAGGGCGCTCCCCTGGGCGTCACCTTCCCCGGGGTGGTCCAGGGCGGGGTCGTGCGCACCTCCGCGAACCTGGACAAGAGCTGGGTCGACACCGACGCCCGCGCTCTGTTCGCGGAGGCCGCGGGCCGACCGGTGCGGGTGCTCAACGACGCCGACGCCGCCGCCCTCGCGGAGAACCGCTACGGCGCGGCCAGGAACGTGGACGGCACCGTCCTGCTCACCACCCTGGGCACGGGCATCGGCACGGCGCTGGTCGTGGACGGCCGCCTGGTGCCCAACACCGAGTTCGGTCATCTGGAGATCGACGGTCACGACGCCGAGTCGCGCGCCTCCTCCGGCGCCAAGGAACGGGAGGGGCTCTCGTACCACGACTGGGCCAAGCACCGGCTCCAGCGCTACTACCGGACCATCGAGGACCTGGTGTGGCCGGACCTGATCGTGGTCGGCGGCGGGGTGAGCCGCAAGGCCGACAAGTTCCTCCACCACCTGCACATCCGGACCCCGATCGTGCCCGCGGAGCTGCGCAACACGGCCGGGATCGTCGGGGCGGCCCTGTCCGCCGCGGAGGTCTAGGGGTCCTCCGCGGCGGACCGTCCGGGGGGGGGTGAGGGGCCCCGGGTCCCGGGGCAGGGCACCGGGACCCCTCAGGGGTGGACACCGCCGTCCTCGCCAGGATCACCGGTCAGGAGGCGTGACCGGCGTGGGCGGTACCGCTTCGGGTGCCGAACGGGTCTGGGGCCCGCGCAGAGGGAGACTGGGGCACGGACACACCCCAGACCCCGTTCCGACACCCGGGACCGTGCGCGTGCACAGCCCGCTCAGGGGTCCGGACGCGGCGGTCGTCCACGTCCGGACGGTCCGTCAGCCGCCCTCCGCCGAGGTGGTCAGGGCGCCGACGATCCTTCGTGCCGCGTCGGAGGTGCGGTCGACCGGGGTGAGCGGGACCCCGTGCAGCTCCGTGGGGAGTCCTTCCTGGCGGGGCCAGCGCATCCACCACCAGAGGTCGCCCCGGTGGGGGCGCAGGAGGGCACGCTGCGGGCGGGTGGCCGGACCGGCGTCCACCACGCCGAACACGCCGTCCTCACGCGCCTCGACCCCGCGCGCCCGGAGTTCGGCGGCCATGCCCCGCAGGGCGAGCGCGGCCAGGTCCACCCGGCACACGGCCTCGGCGGGAGCCTGGGCTCCGAACACGCCCATGGGCGGGGTACCACGATGCTCGCGTCCACTCCCGGCCAGGCTCGGACTCCCCGCCGGTGGTGTCTCAACGGTCACGCGGCCTCCCTGCCTTCCTCACGGGCCCGGCGCGACACGTCGTACGCCGGACCAACGACACACCAACTCTGCACCACCCTGAGCAGCGGTGAGCACCCGTATGCGGATCACGCATCACACTTTCTTTTTCACACATAGCCACCAAGCGCTCACGGAATCCCTAACCTGAGCTGCATGCCCCAACGAGACGGTGAACTGCCCCAGGACCTGTGGACCCGCCCGCGGATGGCCGCCGCCCTGGCCACCTGTGACATGCCGACGGTCATCGAGGGCGTGCGCTCGGCGCGCGGGTGGTCCCAGGGGGAACTGGCCCAGGCACTGACCTACTCGCAGAGCTGGGTCTCCCGGGTCGTCAACGGCCAGCAGTCCCTCACCGTCAGTCAGGTCCACGACCTCGCCCGGCGGTTGGACATCCCGCTCCACCTGCTGCGGTTCGGCGGGGCGGGGGGCGCGGAGGCATCCGGTGTGGAGCGGGGGTCCGGCGCGCTGGACGGCACGCGGGAACCGGACGACGTGGGGACACGGGGGCTGGGCCGGGGCGCGCGCGAGGAGCTCGACGGCACGGGGCGCAACCCCTCCAGACGCCGGGCCCCCGGGCGGAGCGTCGCCACCGGTCCCTCAGCCCTCACGGGCGGGCGCCCCGCGGGTGGATACGAGGGGTACCACGGCATCAACGAGACCACCGCTCCCGCGCTGCGCTCCATCACCGGCGGCCAGCGCCGCATGGACGCCACCTCACCCGCGCGCCACCTGCTGCCCGGCGCCGTCGCGCACGTGCACCTGGCCGAGCGGATGCTCGGCAACGCGCGCGGGACCGCCTTCCACACCGAACTCAGCGCGGCCGCGAGCGAGGCCTCCGGTTTCGCCGCCTGGCTCAGCGCCGACCTCGGAGACATGGGGTCGGCGCGGATGCACTACCGGACCGCGGTGGTCCGGGCCCGTCAGGCCGGGATGCGCCTGCTGGACGTCTACATGCTCGGTTCCCTGGCCGCCTTCGAGATCGACGTCGCGGAGGACCCCGAACTCGGCCTCGGACTGGTCCGGGAGGCCGAGCACGTGCTCGGGCCCACCGCCCACCCCACCGCCCGCGCCTGGCTGGCCTGTATCGGCGCGCTCGCCCACGCGGGACTGGGCGACCGCGTCTCCGCCGCCCGCTCCATCCGGCGCGCCGAGCGCGAGGTGGACAGCCCGGACAACGCCCAGCCGCCCTGGCCGTGGGTGTTCGCCTTCGACCAGGCCAAGGTCGCCGGGTACCGCGCCCTGGTGGGGGTTCGGCTGCGCAGCCCGCACGACGCCCGGGCCGCCTTCGCGGAGGCGGTGGCACCGGCGCCGCGCAACGTCAAGCAGTCGGCGCTGCTCAAGGTCGAACTGGCTTCCGCCCACGCGGAGGCCGGTGACGTGGACGAGGCCTTCCGGCTCGCGCAGGAGGCCCTGACCACCGGCGTGCGCTTCGACTCCGAGCGCGTGGTGGGCAGGGTCCGCTCCTTCCGCAGGCGCTACCAGGGCCCCCGCGCGCACTGCGTCGAGGACCTCGACGACAGGCTTTCCTCACTGGTTACCGGTATCCCCCTGAGTGGGTAGAAAGTCCGGGAAGCGAGCAGCAGGGAGGTCATGTGATTCGTATCGGGATCACCGGACACCGCAACCTGACCCCTGACGTGAGCGGCGCCGTCGCCGGTCTGGTCAGGGCTCACCTGGAACCGTACGGATGCGAGATGGTGGGCCTGTCCTGTCTCGCGGACGGCGCCGACGTCCTCTTCGCCGAGGCCGTGGTGGCCACCGGCGCCCCGCTGGAGGCGATCGTCCCCGCGTCCGGCTACCGTGAGGCGCTCCCGGACGAGCACCACCCGGTGTACGACCGCCTCCTGAAGCAGGCCGTCCTGGTCCACTCCCTGCCGCACGACGAGTCCGACCCCCGCGCCCACATGGCGGCGGGGCGCCTCCTCGTCGAGCGCTGCGACCAACTGGTCGCGGTCTGGGACGGAGAGCCCGCCCGGGGCCCCGGAGGCACCGCCGACGTCGTCGCCTACGCGCACCGGGTGGAGCGCCCCGTGACGGTCCTGTGGCCCGAGGGTGCCCGCCGCTGACCCCTTCCGGGTCCAGGCGCTCCGTCGCACTCGGACCCGGCGGCCCTCCCGCCTACCGTCCTCCGGTGGCCCGTCCGGTGATCACGGCGTTGACGTCCGAGGCCCGCAGCACTCCCAGGATCGCGCCGTCGGCCTCCACGACCAGGTACTCGGGCAGCGGGTACCGGGTGAGCTCCGTCAACAGCTCCTCGCCCTCCAGGTCGGCGGAGACGGTCGAGTGCTCCGTCAGCGCCCGCGCCACGTCCGACACCGGAACCCAGGCCCGGCGCGCGTCGGTGATCGCCTCGGCCGCCGCCGGGTGCACCACGGACAACGGTGTTCCGGCCCCGTCGGTGACCACGACGGACTCCGCTCCGCCCTCCCGGGCGCGGAGGTCGGCCTGGGCCAGCGGGAGGTCGGCCGGGACGGCCACGGCGCGACGGGTGAGCGAGCGCGCCCTCAACCCGGGCACCCGGGCCCGGACGCGCGCGTTGTCGAGCGCCTCCGAGGCGCCCATCCACATGAACCCGGCCAGGACCAGGCCCCACACGATCGCCCACGGCCCGGGGGCGCTCCCCGCGCTCCAGGCGAACAGGAACGGCAGCGCCGCGACGACGAGGGCGAGGACCCGTCCGCCCCAGGCGGCGACCACGCTGCCCGTGTGCGGACGGCCGGTCATCTTCCACACCCCGGCGCGCAGGAGGCGGCCACCGTCCAGTGGAAGCCCCGGCAACAGGTTGAACACGCCCACGAGGAGGTTGGCGATCCACAGCTGGAAGAGCAGTTCGCCGGGCACGCTGAAGGGGTCCGCGAAGTGCGCGAGCACGAACGCGACCGCCGCCAGGACCAGCGACAGCAACGGCCCGGAGAAGGCGATCCAGAACTCCCGGCCCGGGGTGGGCGCCTCCCGGTCGATCTCCGAGACCCCGCCCAGCACGTACAGGACGATGCGGCGCACCGGCAGTCCGTACCAGCGGGCCACCAGCGAGTGGGCCAGTTCGTGCACGAGCACGGAGGCGTAGAGCAGGACCGCGAAGACGAACGCCAGCAGGTAGGCCGAGGGACCCAGTGCCAGACGCGACTGGACGATCCCGCCGTAGACGAGGGTGATCAGGACGGCGACGATCCACCACGACGTGGTGACGTAGACCGGGACCCCGAAGGGGCGGCCCAGCAGTAACCCTGGCTTCTTCCGTTCGCTGTCGTCGGGACGGGGTCGGGACTGGTCACTGCCTCTGCTCACGGCTCCACACTAGGCCCTGTCCCGCCGGGGTCCCCAGCAGGTCGGGGCTGAGCCGCCCCGGTCCGTTCGTGGTGCCTCCGTCCACGGTGTCCCGTCCGCTCCGGGCGGGTGCGCTCCTCTCATAGGCTCGGTGTATGACCATCGCGCCGCTTCCGACCGCCCTCTCCCCCTCCCGGGCCTCGGACTTCCTCCAGTGCCCGCTGCTGTTCCGGTTCCGCACCATCGACCGCCTCCCGGAGGCGCCCAGCGCCGCCGCGCTGCGGGGCACCCTGGTGCACGCCTGCCTGGAGCGCCTGTACGAACTGCCCGCGGACGCCCGCACCCCGCGCACGGCGGAGGGCCTGGTCGAGCCGCAGTGGGCCCGGATCCGGGACGACAAGCCCGAGGTCGCCGAACACCTCTTCCCCGGTGAGGAGGGGCTCGCCGCCTGGCTGGACTCGGCCCGCGCCCTGGTCCGCCGCTACTTCGACCTGGAGGACCCGGAGCGCCTGGAGCCGCGCGAGCGCGAGATGCGCCTGGAGGTCGCGCTCCCCACCGGCCTCCGGTTGCGCGGCTACGTGGACCGCCTGGACGTGGCCCCCGACGGGCAGATGCGGGTGGTCGACTACAAGACCGGCAAGTCGCCGCATCCCCGGTTCGAGGACAAGGCCAAGTTCCAGATCTTCTTCTACGCGGTGATGATCTGGCGCGACCTGGGCGTGGTTCCCGCCCGTCTCCAGCTCGTCTACCTGGGTGACGGCTCGGTGCGCTGGTACGACCCCACGGAGGAGGAGCTCCTGGCGGCGGAGGCGGAGATCGGCGACATCTGGGCGCGGATCGAGGCGGCCGGGCGCGCGGGGAGCTGGGAGCCCAGGCGGAGCAAGCTGTGCGGCTGGTGCGAGCACCAGGCCCTGTGCCCGGAGTTCGGGGGCACCCCGCCGCCGCTGCCGACCGCCTGAGGTCCGGCGCCGACGACCCCGAACACGGGTAGATCGGTGGTGTGGGTCTCCCCGACACGGGTAGTGTGACGCGACTCCGACCCAGATCACGGGTGGGTCACGGCGTTTACGGCCCCGGCGACCGTCGACTTGGGGGAGAATCGGGCCGTGTCCGACTCCGTATCCGTCTCCGTCCTGCTCGCCGACGACCAACCCCTCGTCCGCGCCGGCTTCCGCATGATCCTGGAGTCGTCCCCCCACCTGTCCGTCGTCGGTGAGGCCTCGGACGGCCGTGAGGCCGTGCGCTCGGCCCGGAGCCTGCTCCCCGACGTCGTCCTCATGGACGTCCGCATGCCCGGCGTGGACGGTATCGAGGCCACCCGACGGATCGTCGAGTGGGCCCGCCCGCTCGGCCACCGGGTGCACGTCCTCGCGCTGACCACGTTCGACCTCGACGAGTACGTCGTCGGGGTGCTGCGCGCGGGCGCCTCGGGGTTCCTCCTCAAGGACGCGCCGCCCGCGGAACTCGTCTCGGCGGTCGAGGTGGTCGCCCGGGGCGGTTCCGTGGTCTCCCCCACCGTCCTGCACCGCCTCCTCGACCGCTTCGCCCCCCTCCTTCCGACCCCCGAGCCCGAACCCGAGCCGGAGCGGGACACCCTCACCGCCCGCGAACGCGAGGTGTTCCAGCTCATCGCGCGGGGCTGGTCCAACGGGGAGATCGCCGCGCACCTGGTCGTCGGCGAGACCACCGTCAAGTCCCACGTGGGAAGCATCCTCACCAAGCTCGGCCTGCGCGACCGCGTGCAGGCCGTCGTGCACGCGTACGAGAGCGGCCTGGTCCGCCCCGGACAGCAACCGGAACAGGACGGGGCACGTGACTCGCGTGCCCCGGGTCCCCCGTCCTGAACACCGTCACCGAGCCCCGCGAGCGCCCGAGACCCGGCGCGTCGCCCACCATGACGAAGCACGCCCCTTGACAGGATGATCCGGTGACCGAACTCACCGCCGCCGCCGCGGCCGGAGGGCGAACCGCGCGCACGGGCGCGGCGTCCCCCTTGGGGTTGCCGAGGCAGTACGCCGATCATCTGGGGTGCGGGCGACGGGGAGGAAACGGAGTACAGCCATGCCAAGCAAGCGGGATCGCTCGGGGCCGCCGAGCGAGGAGTTCATGCTCAGCCGGATGCGCGACTGGCGCGCCGAGCACGAACGCGAGCTGACCCCGGACAGCCTGGAGGACGGCGAGGACGTCAGCCTGCCCGACGCCCGGGTGATCAACCTGGTGCTGCGGGTGGGCGAACTGATGCTGGCCAGCGGGGAGGGCACCGAGGCGGTCAGTGAGGCGATGCTGAGCCTGTCGGTCGCCTTCGACCTGCCCCGCTCCGAGGTGTCGGTCACCTTCACCACGATCTCCCTGTCCACCCACCCCGGCGGCGACAGCCACCCGGTCACCGGGGAACGAGTGGTGCGTCGCCGTACCCTCGACTACTTCCGCGTCAACGAGCTGCACACACTGGTCCAGCAGGCGGCGCTGGGGCTGCTGGAGCTGGAGGACGCGAGCGCCCGCCTGGAGCAGATCCGCCGGGCCCGGATGCCCTACCCCAACTGGCTGATCGCGGTCGGTTTCGGACTGATCGCCTCCAGCGCCAGTCTCATGGTGGGCGGTGGCCTGATCGTGGCCGCCGTCGCCTTCCTCGCGACGGTGCTGGGCGACCGCACGTCGGTGTTCCTGGCCAACCGGGGGGTCGCGGAGTTCTACCAGATGTCGGCGGCGGCCGTGGTGGCCTCCTCCATCGGCGTGGGGCTGCTGTGGGTGAGCACCGAACTGGACCTGGGTCTCCAGGCGGGCGCGATCATCACCGGTAACATCATGGCCCTGCTGCCGGGCCGTCCGCTGGTCTCCAGCCTCCAGGACGGGATCAGCGGCAGTTACGTGTCGGCGGCCGCGCGACTGCTGGAGACCTTCTTCATCCTGGGCGCGATCGTGGCGGGCGTGGTCTCGGTGGCCTACACCGCCACCCGTCTGGGTATCGACCTGGACCTGGAGAACCTGCCCTCGGCGGGGACCGCCATGGACGTCCCGGTCCTGATCGGCGCGGCGGGGATCGCCATGGCCTTCGCGATCTCCCTGGCCGTGCCCCCGCGCATGCTGCCCACGATCGGCGCCTTGGGCGTGATGATCTGGCTGATCTACGCGGGTCTGCGCCTGCTCCTGGAGGTGCCGCCGGTGGTCGGGACGATCGTGGGCGCGATGGCGGTGGGCGTGGTCGGCCACTGGCTGGCCCGGCGCACACAGCGACCCGTGCTGCCCTACCTGATCCCCTCCATCGCGCCGCTGCTGCCCGGAAGCATCCTGTACCGGGGTCTGATCGAGATCACGCAGGGAACGGCCGTCTCGGGGCTGCTGAGCATCGCCGAGGCGGTCATGGTGGCGCTGGCGCTGGGCGCCGGGGTCAACCTCGGCGGTGAGCTGGTGCGTGCCTTCCAGCGCGGTGGCCTGGCGGGGGCGGGGATGCGCAGCCGACCGGCGGCACGCCGCACAAGAGGTGGCTACTGAGTGGTGGCGACACCGGCTCCCGGCCGCTGGTACGGGGCCGGTACCGACGATCCGGACGGGAAAAGGTGACCCGGGGCAGAACCGGTCGAGCGTGTGGCGTGTCTCACTTGGCGAGGCCCAACAAGACACGCCGATGAACGTTGTCGACCTAAACCGACAACATCATGTGATGTCAGCCACTAATGTTGGCCTCAGCTCAACGAGGAGCACCCGACGAAAGGCTCTGACATGTGCAGCCATTCACCCGCCTGCCCTTCCTTCGAGGACACTGACCGCGAGGCCGCCCGCGTCGTCTCCAGCCACCCGGAACAGGGCTGGAGCCTGCTCTGCAACGGCGTCGTCCTCTTCGACGACACCGGCGAACTCCTCCCCGACGGCGCGGTCGTGGCCCCGCACCGCCCCCGGGCCGCCGCCTGACCCCGAGCACTCCCGAGCACGCCGTCCCCGGGTCCATTCCGGACCCACGGCTCAGCCGCCGTCCGGCCAGTGCTCCGGCAGGACGTCCTCACCCATCGCCGCGCTGAGCCGACGTCTGAAGTCGGCGTGCACGGAGGTCCCCCACACCAGTTCGCTCGGTGTGCGCAGGGCCGTCTCCATCGCCGCGCGCAGGGCGGCCGGGCGGGATTCGCCCTCGACGACCGGGACGGCCAGCAGTGCGTGCATCTGGGTGACGACCGCGAACAGCTCGCCCGCCAGCGCGGGAGCGCTGGAGGTGGCCACGGCCTCCTCCAGGTAGTCCTCCCACCACGGCGCCGCGTGTTCGCCACCGTCCTGCGCCGGGTACGCGAAGGGGCGCCGCAGGCGTCCCCGTACGGCGTCCGCCGTGTTCCGGTCACGGCTGTCCAGGCCCGCCCGCCAGACCCGTTCGGCGGCGTCGGGCTCCCCCTTCAGGGACAGCAGGCCGGCGAGCAGTTCCACCGCCGCGCCGGAGGTGCGCGGTTCCGGGCGCGGGCCCGACTCCCCGTCGGACCGTCCGGCGTCCACCACGGAGCCCACGTCCGCGATCGCCCTCTCCAGGTGGGTGGCGGCGCGCAGCATGCGCAGCCCCGGGTCGTCGCCCACGCTGAGACCGCGTTCGACCGCGACGGCGGCGGCGTCCGGCCGTCCCCGTTCCAGGAGCCGACCGGCCAGGTCACGCGCGGCCTCCACCACGGTGGCGGCGTGCAGGCGACTGATCGCCGCGTCGCCGGGCGGCAGCTCCAGGGCCGCCTCCCAGTGCTCCTCGGCCTCGTCCTCCTCGCCGCGCGCCTCGGCCTCGCGCGCCAGTCCGTAACGGGCCACCGCGGCGTGGGCGGGGCCGCCGAGATCGAGCAGGCGCCGCCAGACCCGGACCGCCTCGCCGTGCGCGCCCTCCTGTTCCAGGGAGAGCGCCAGGTGGTGGGCGGCGCGCGGCGCGTACCGGGTGTCACCGGTGGAGAGCGCGCGGCGCGCGGCCTCCCGGGAGGCGGCCAGGTCGCCTCGCTGGTCCTGCACCACGGCCAGGCCGAGCAGCGCCCTCGCCTGGACCCGGGGCGGCGGGTTGGCCGCGACGGCACGCTGGTACAGCTTGGCGGCCCGCTTGAGGTGCCCGTTCTCAGCGAGGTCCTGGGCCTGGTCGCACAGGTCCGGGGCACCCTCCGGCGTCGGCCCGGAGGTGTCCTCGACGTCGTCGGGGTCCGTGGCCCGAGGCTCTGGTTCGGCGGGGTCGGCGGGGCCAGAGCGTGCGGGAGGTCCGGACGTCGTGGTCATTCGTTCCGCTTTCCATGGGGGTGTCGGGCCCGCGCGACGGGGAGCGCGTGCCGCAGGCGTGGCCGCGACCGCTGGGCGGTTCCACGGCTGTGCAAACTCTAACGCGCCGCCCCCGGACGTCGCGGGCGCCCGGTTCGGGTGTCGGCGCGGTGCGCGGCCCGTCGGTTCTCCCCGCACCCCTCGGGGGACGCGGAAGGGGCGCCCCCGCGCGGGTGGGCGCCCCTCACACGTTCACGGAACCCCGGTGGCCCGTGCTCGCCTTCCTACAGCTCGAAGGCCTCCGGCGGCGGGCAGGAGCAGACCAGGTTGCGGTCACCGTAGGCCTGGTCGATCCGGCCGACCGGCGGCCAGTACTTGTCCTGGCGCAGCGAGGGCAGCGGGTAGGCGGCCTCCGCGCGGGTGTAGCCGCGGTTCCACTCGTCGGCGGTGACCGCCTCGGCGGTGTGCGGGGCGCCGCGCAGCGGGTTGTCCTCGGCGTCCCACTCCCCCGAGGCCACGCGGTCGATCTCGCCCCGGATGGAGATCATCGCCTGGATGAAGCGCTCCAGCTCGGCGAGGTTCTCGCTCTCGGTGGGCTCGACCATGAGCGTGCCGTTCACCGGGAAGGACATGGTCGGCGCGTGGAAGCCGTAGTCCATCAGGCGCTTGGCGACGTCCTCGTTGCTGATACCGCTGGCCTTCTGGAGCGGGCGGATGTCGATGATGCACTCGTGCGCGACCAGACCGTTGGCGCCGGTGTAGAGCACCGGGTAGTACGGCTCCAGGCGCTTGGCCACGTAGTTGGCGGAGAGCACGGCGGTCTCGGTGGCGGAGCGCAGGCCGTCGCCGCCCATCATCCGCACGTAGGCCCAGGAGATGGGCAGGATGCCCGCCGAGCCGAACGGCGCGCCCGAGACCGGTCCGACGCCGGTGTGCGGGCCCGCCTCGGGCTGGCCCGGGTGGTTGGGCAGGAAGCCCGCCAGGTGCGAGCGGACCGCGACCGGGCCCACGCCCGGACCGCCTCCGCCGTGCGGGATGCAGAAGGTCTTGTGCAGGTTCAGGTGGCTGACGTCCGCGCCGAACTCGCCCGGCTTGGCCCAGCCGACCAGGGCGTTCAGGTTGGCGCCGTCCACGTAGACCTGGCCGCCCGCCTCGTGGACCAGGCGGCAGACCTCGGTGATGGTGTCCTCGTACACGCCGGCGGTGGAGGGGTAGGTGACCATGATGGCCGCCAGTTCCGCACCGTGCTTGGCGATCTTGGCGCGCAGGTCGTCGAGGTCGACGTTGCCGTCGTCGGCGCAGGCCACCACGGCCACCCGCATGCCCGCCATGACCGCGCTGGCGGCGTTGGTGCCGTGCGCGGAGCTGGGGATGAGGCAGACGTCGCGGTGATCGTCGCCGCGCGAGCGGTGGTAGCCCCTGATGGCCAACAGACCGGCGAGCTCACCCTGGGAGCCGGCGTTGGGCTGGAGGGAGACGGCGTCGTAGCCGGTGACCTCGGCCAGCCACCCCTCCAGGTCGCGGATGAGCGACACGCTCCCGGCCGCCTGGTCGAGCGGGGCGAACGGGTGCAGCCCCGCGAACTCCGGCCAGGTGATGGACTCCATCTCGGCGGTCGCGTTGAGCTTCATGGTGCACGAGCCCAGCGGGATCATCGTGCGGTCCAGCGCGAGGTCGCGGTCGGACAGGCGGCGCATGTAGCGCAGCAGGGAGGTCTCGCTGCGGTGGGTGTTGAACACCTGGTGGGTGAGGTAGTCGACGCCGCGCGCGAGGTCGGCGGGGAGGCGGTCGGCGTCTCCGTCCACGGACACCGGGCCGCGCTCGGCACCCCGGTCGGCCTCCCCGAAGGCGGCGAGCACCTTCTCCAGGTCCTCCACGGTGGTGGTCTCGTCCACGCTGAGGCCGACCGTTCCCTGGTCGACGCCCAGCAGGTTGATTCCGGCCTCCAGGGCGCGCTCGACCACGCGGTCGGCGCTGGGCACGCGCACGCGCAGGGTGTCGAAGTAGGTCCCGTGGAGCACCTCGAAACCGCGCTGGGCGAGTGTGTCGGCCAGGGCCGCCGTGCGGGTGTGGACCTGGCGGGCGATCGCACGCAGTCCGTCGGGGCCGTGGTAGACGGCGTACATCCCGGCCATGATGGCCAGGAGCACCTGGGCGGTGCAGATGTTGCTGGTGGCCTTCTCGCGGCGGATGTGCTGCTCGCGGGTCTGGAGGGCCAGACGGTAGGCGGGCTTGCCCGCGTCGTCCACGGAGACGCCCACCAGGCGACCGGGCAGCTGACGGCGGAGCTTCTCCCCCACCGACATGTAACCGGCGTGCGGGCCGCCGAAGCCGAGCGGGACGCCGAAGCGCTGGGTGGAGCCCACCGCGATGTCCGCCCCCAGGTCGCCGGGGCTGCGCAGCAGGGTCAGCGCGAGGATGTCGGCGGCGACCACGGCCAGGGCGCCGCGCTCGTGCGCCTCCGCGATGACGGCGCTGGGGTCGCGCACCACACCGCTGGAGGCCGGGTACTGGACCAGGACGCCGTAGACGTCTCCCTCCGGCAGGCCCTGGGTGAGGTCCGCGACGACGACCTCGATGCCCAGGGGTTCGGCGCGGGTGCGCAGCACCTGGAGGGTCTGCGGGAAGACGTCGGAGTCGACCACGAAGACGTCGCCCTTGACCTTGCTGACGCGGCGGGCCAGGGTCATGGCCTCGGCGGCGGCGGTGGACTCGTCCAGCAGGGAGGCACCGGTGATGGGCAGACCGGTGAGGTCGGAGACCATGGTCTGGAAGTTGATGAGGGCTTCGAGCCGGCCCTGGGAGATCTCGGGCTGGTAGGGCGTGTAGGCCGTGTACCAGGCCGGGTTCTCCATGATGTTGCGCAGGATGACCGGGGGCGTGAGTGTGCCGTAGTAGCCGCGGCCGATCATCGGGGTGGTGGGCCTGTTGCGCGAGGCAAGGTCGCGCAGTTCCGCCAGCGCCTCGGCCTCACCGATCGCCGCGGGCAGGTCGAGCGTCGCGCTCTGGCCGGGGGCGCTGAGGATGGACGCGGGCACGGCCGCGTTCATGAGATCGGCGGTGGAGCCGTAGCCGACCGTCTTGAGCATCTCGGCGGTCTCGGCGGGGGCGGGTCCGATGTGGCGGTCCGCGAACACCCGGGCGGGGGCGCCCGGGGTGGGGACGTTCGACGGGTCAGGCACGGAGACCTCCTGGTGACAGGGCCGATCGGGTCGGCGGTGTTCCTCACGGTCTCCCCCTCTGTCACCGGGCACGACCGCGCCCAGGCTTCAGAGCGGCCTACTCCGCGCGGTCCATGGTGCCTGAGAGGTTACTGGGGAGTATTGCCCCGTCGGCGCCTCGTTGCCGAGGTCTCTCCCGCGCGGTATCAGCGGCCTGCTGACGCTCTGTATGTGTGTACAAGCAGGGAGAATGTCGGTTTTCATCCCCGTTGTGACTACGACCGTACTCGATCCGGCCCCGTGGCACCGAGTCAGGGCGCACCTTCACCGTGGTCGACGCGCCCGCGCCGGTACCGCGTTCACCCGGTGCGCCGCTCCCGGCGCCGCATGGCCAGCTCGTCCACGACCTGGGGTGCCGCCGCGGGCAGATCCGCTCTCTCCTCGGCCGGGACCACGCCGAGCGCCTCCTCCAGTTCACGGGAGACGTTGGCCAACGCCAGACCGAACATGCCCTGGCCCCGCTGCATGAGGTCGACCACCTCGTCGGGCGAGGTGCACTCGTACACGCTGACGCCGTCGCTCATGAGGGTGATGCGGGACAGGTCGGTGGCGGGGCGGCCGCGCAGGTGGTCGACGGCCGTGCGGATCTGTTGGAGCGATATCCCGGTGTCCAGGAGACGCTTGGCCACCTTCAGCATCAGGATGTCGGGGAGGCTGTACAGCGGAGCGTTGTGGGCACCCGTGCGCACGCTCGGCTCCACCAGGCCGGTCCTGGCCCAGTAGTCCAGCTGTCGATAGGTGATCCCGGCGGCCGTACACGCCGCTGGACCCCGATACCCGACGTCCGTAGGCAGCGCCATCACGTCCTCTTCGCACAGTAGGCCCTGCTGCCCCGCTAGCCGCAGCGCGGACCGCCTGTCATGGTGATCCCGCTTGCCGCTCGCTACCGCCACGCCGACCTCCGGCTTCTCGTCCCACGGCGGCATCGACAGGGGAGTCCACTCAGGGAACGGGCGCGCCGTGGGTTTCACAGCACTGACGGTAGGACGACCGCAGGGCAGCGTCAACGAAGGCGCGCGGCGCGTCGCCAAGTGCGCACACCAAGGAAGCCGCGGTCCCGGCCCCCGCCGGGCCGAAACCCACTGGGCGGTTGTCGACTGCGCCCTCCACGACCATTCCGTTCACCCAATCTATCACCGGTGCGACCCATGAACCCGCAGGTCACGGCCGCGAATAGACGAATCGGGGCCCGCGGAGGGCGAGCCCCGACCGTCTCAGGTACCTCGTTGGCCGAAATCCTCGGGCGAGATGTTGTCCAGAAACTCCCGAAACGCCTCGACCTGGTCCTCCTGCTCGTCCGGGATCGGCATCCCGGCCTCCTCGATCACGTCCTCGTGGGCGTAGATCGGGGTGCCGGTCCGTAAGGCCAGGGCGATGGAGTCCGAGGGGCGCGCGCTGACCTCCACACCGTTGCTGAAGACCAGCTCGGCGTAGAAGATGCCGTCACTCAGCCCGGTGATGTTGACCGTCTCCAGCCCCGTGTCCAACGCGTCCAGGACGTCACGGAACAGGTCGTGGGTGAGCGGGCGCGCGGGCGAGACTCCCTGCTGGGCGAGCGCGATCGCGGAGGCCTCCACCCCACCGATCCAGATCGGCAGGTAGCGGTCCCCCTCGGATTCCTTGAGCAGGACAATCGGTTGGTTCGAGGGCATCTCAACCCGGACGCCGACGACCTCCATGTGTTTCACAGCGGCTCCGTCCCACGAGTCGTCATGCCGGATGGGCGCTCGTCCCTGCTCCCCCGTCGGATCAGGACCCGAGGGCGAAATCGGCACCCTTCGTTACAAAGCTCTCCGGAGGCGGGGGGCCGCAAACCTCCTCGGCACACCCGCCCCCGTCGACCGTGGTCAGCGCGCCGTCATCGGCGCGGCTTGGTCAGCAGGACCATCCGGAACTTGCCGATCTGGATCTCGTCCCCACCGCCCAGCTCGGCCTCGTCCACCGGTTCGCGGTTGACGTAGGTTCCGTTGAGGCTGCCGACGTCACGGACCCCGAAGCCGTTGCCGCGGCGGAAGAACTCCACGTGGCGTCGGGACACGGTGACGTCGTCGAGGAAGATGTCGCTGTTGGGGTGTCGGCCGGCGGTGGTGACGTCGCTGTCCAGCAGGAAGCGACTCCCGGCGTTGGGGCCCCGCCGGACCACCAGCAAGGCGGTCCCGGGTGGAAGCGCGTCGGTGCTGGCGGGATCGTCGCCGCCGAGTTCATCGCCCTGTTCCTCCTCCTCCAGCGCCTGTATACCGGAGATGGAGATGGTCGACGTGACATCCCCAGCGGAGTCACCGCCGGCGTTGGGCCGTGGGCTCTGCTGTTCGGCCCTGCGGACCGGTGTTCCACAGTGGGAGCAGAAACGGGCATCATCCGCAACGGCGTGACCGCACTGCGTGCAGTAAACGCTCGACATAGGTCGGCTCGGCCTCCTACCGCACGGGGCGGTGCTTGATTCGGCTGATCGGTGGCGCGTTCCGGGCGCCAGGCGGGCAACGGGGCCCGCTCACCGTCCGGAACACGGTGAGTCGGTCCACTGTCCACGGTCGCGGCAGCGGTTCGCCTCACACGGTCGGTCGCTAGGTCTCATCCCCCAAGTAGGACTCCTTGTCACCCCCGTTGGATGTCCGCCGTTGCCGGGATTCCGTGGCGGGAGGTGACACGGTGCTTCAGGGAACACTCGACTTTAAACCATATCCCTGTCCAGACAGGGTTTCGCTCCCCCTCGGCCCGCCGCGAACACCCGTCGGGGCGCCCGCGTGGCGGGGTCCGCTCGCGTCGGTGCCCGGGGCACCGCCACGACCGGAGACAGGCCTCATGGGGAGACCCACACCTGTTCTGGAGCAGATGCCCGGCCCGGGCGTTTGGTTCTCCGTCACGCGGGGTGGATTTTCGTGAACTTCCGGCCCCTGCCTCGACCTGCGCCTTCGTCCACTTTATCCCCCGCTCCGCCCCGGGGTGGGAACACCCCGGGGCGCGACCCGGACACGGAACGTGGGCACGGGCGTCACCCTCCGCCCGTGCCCGCGCGCCAGAGGGCGCGGAGCCAGGCCGCTAGCTCTCGGCCCGTTCCACCACGGCGGCCCACTCGTCGAGCAGACTCTGCACCGTGTCCGAATCAGGACCTTCAGCCCAAAGATGGGTCACGGCCTCCGCCGTGTCCGGCAGGACCAGTGCCCAACTGCCGTCGGGCTCGATCACCCGGACACCGTCCGTGGTGTCCAGTTCGCGGTCTCCGGCGGCCTCCACGACCGCGCGCATCACGCTCCCCTTGACCGCCCACGGGGTGGGCACCGAACGGCGCAGGAGGTGCGCCTGAGCGATCGCACGGTCGATCTGGCCGAGCGAGCGCCGGGTCCGCGCCACCAACCCGAGCAGCCGCACGAACGCGGCGATCGCGTCACTGGTCGGACTGAACTCGGGGACCACGAAGCCGCCCCGGCCGTCAGCGGCGAGCACGATCTCCGCGCCCTCCGAGCGCACCGCCTTGGTCAGCTCGTCCGTGGCGGTGGCCGTCCACAGCACCTCGGCACCGTGCGAACGGGCCACCTTCTCCGCCACCCGGGTCGTGGTGACCGGCAGCGCCACCCGGCCTCCGCCGCGTTCGGCGGCGACCAGGTCCAGGACCACCAGCAGTGCGCGGTCGCCGTCCACCAGCTCGCCGTTCTCGTCCACGATGGAGAGCCGCTCGGCCACCGGATCGAAGCGCACGCCGAAGTCGGCGCCGGAGTTGGCGACCAGTTCGCCCAGCCGCTCCAGGTCCCGCATCTTCTTCGCGACGGTGTCGGTGGGCGAGGCCTCGTCCAGCCGGTTGTTCACCGTGAGCACGTCCACGCCGATCCGGCCCAGCAGCGAGGGCAGGATCAGCGAACCCGTGCCGCCGGCGCAGTCGACCACGACCTTGAGCTCGGCCTCGGCCACACCGGACGTGTCCACGGACCGCAGCAGCTCATGGGAGTAGTTCTCCACGTTGCGCGACGGGAAGGACAGCTCACCGATCTCCCCGGGGAAGGCGCGCCGGTACTCGGCTCGGGAGAAGACCCGGTCGAGCTTGCGCTGGGCTCCCGGTGAGAGGTCGGCGCCCTGTCCGTCCAGGAAGATGATGTCCACGGACTCGGGGTCGCCGGGGCTGGTGCGCACGGTGATGCCGCCGCTGACACCGCTCTGCGAGGTGTGGAAGCGCGCCACCGGCAGCGGGACCACCTCCAGGTCCCGCACCTCGATGGCGGCGGCCGTGAGCGCGCTGATGATCGCGCGCTTGAGCGTGCGCGCCGCCCGAGAGACGTCACGGGACGTCGTGACGATCGCGCCCTTCTTGAGCGTGGTCGCGTAGGCGTTGGCCAGCCGCACCGCGAGCTCCGGGGTGATCTCGACGTTGATCAGCCCGGACACGCCCCGGGGACCGAACAGCGAACGCTGCCCGCGCGACTCCCAGATGACGTTGGTGCTGACCACCGCACCGGCCTCGATGGTCTTGAACGGGTACACCTTGACGTCGTTGCTCACGTACGCCTCGGACTCGATGACGCAGTCCTCGCCGACGATCGCCCCCTCCTCGATCCGGGCGGCCGCCATCACGTCGGTGTTCTTGCCGATCACCGTGCCGCGCAGGTTGGCGCCCCGGCCGATGAACACGTTGTCGTGCAGCACCGTGCGGTGGCAGAAGGCCTCGGCCCGGACCACCGTGTTGCTGCCGACCACCGTGTACTCCCGCAGCTCCGCCCCGGCCTCGACCTTGGCGTAGTCACCGACGTAGAGCGGGCCCTTGAGCACCGCGCTGGTGTCCACCTCGGCGCCCTCGCCGACCCACACCCCCGGCGAGACCTCGAAGCCGTCGATCTCGACGTCGACCTTGCCCGAGAGCACGTCCGCCTGGGCGCTGAGATAGCTCTCGTGGGTGCCCACGTCCTCCCAGTAGCCGTCGGCGACGTACCCGTACAGGGGCGCGCCCTCCTCCAGCAGTTCGGGGAAGACGTCGCCGGACCAGTCGACCACCTCGCCCGCGGCGACGCGGTCGAGCACCTCCGGTTCCATGATGTAGATGCCGGTGTTGACGGTGTCGGAGAAGACCTGGCCCCAGGTGGGTTTCTCCAGGAAGCGCTGGATGCGGCCCTGGTCGTCCACGATGATGATGCCGAACTCCAGCGGGTTGGGCACCCGCTTCAGGGCGATGGTGACCTTGGCTCCGCGCTCCTTGTGGAACCGGACCATGTCGGTCAGGTCGATGTCGGTGAGCGCGTCACCGGAGATGACGATGAACGGTTCGCCGCGCAGGTGCTCCTCGGCGTTCTTGACGCTCCCGGCGGTGCCGAGCGGAACCTCCTCCGCGACGTAGTGGAGCTTCATGCCGAGCTCCTCGCCGTCCCCGAAGTAGTTGCGGATGAGCGTGGCCAGGAACTGGACGGTGACCACGGTCTCGGTGAACCCGTGTTTGCGCAGCAGGCGCAGCACGTGCTCCATGATGGGGCGGTTGACCACCGGGAGGAGCGGTTTGGGCTGGTTGGCCGTCATCGGGCGCAGGCGCGTGCCCTCGCCGCCCGCCATCACGACGGCCTTCATGGGGGGTGCGGTGGCCTCACCCGGGGGGACGGGTGCGGAGTCGGGTGCGGTCATCGCGCGCACCCCCGAACGGCGGTGCCGTCAGGAGACGCGGCGAAGGACGGTTTCTCGGAACGCGCACGGTCGCGCGCGGTGGGACATGTTCTCATTGCGGAGACGACACTCCCTTTCGATCCGACAGGACTCTGGTGAGCCGGTCCGCCGGTTCGCTCGGTGGATCAGGGCGCGGTCCGGCCCTGGTCCGGCAGGCCCGGTCCGTCCGAGCCCTCGGGTTCCGCGCCGGGTTCGCCGTCAGCGGTCGCCGGAGCGGACGGATCGGGTCGGTCCACACCGTCGCCGCGTGCGGCGTCGCTGTCCCGGGAACCCCTGGGGGAACCCGTGTGATCATCGCGTTCGTCGCGGCGGGACTGGCCGATCAGACCCAGTCCCTGGACGGCGTAGAGCAGTCCGGCCCACCAGTAGAGAGCCGTTCCCCACAGCGCGAAGGCCCAACCTATAATCCGTGCCACATCTCCGACGATGGACGCGTACCCGGCGAGGAACAGCAGGGGGAACGAGTACAGCAGGCAGAGGGTGGCGGCCTTGCCCGCGAAGTTGACGGGCAGCGGCCCGTAGCCGAAGTGGCGCAGCAGCGGCAGCGCGCCGAGGATGAGGACGTCGCGCAGCACGAGGATGCCCATCAGCCACCACGGGATGATGCCGCGCAGGACCAGACCGAGCAGGGCCGCGAAGATGTACAGGCGGTCCGCGAGCGGGTCGAGGATCTGACCCAGTCTGGTGGCCTGGTTCCAGGCTCGGGCGATCTTGCCGTCCAGCCAGTCGCTGAGCCCGGCCAGGGCGAGCACGAGCAGCGCCCACCAGTCCGCCTGGGGTACCAGGACGAGCCAGAGGAACAACGGCACGCCCAACAACCGGAGCATGCTCAACAGGTTGGGAACCGTCCAGATGCGGTCACTGACCACCGGGCTGGCCACGCTGCCCCCCGCTTCGTGTCTGCCTTCTTGCGCGGATCGCCCCATACCGCCAACGATAACGGGCGGGACCGTCGTTCCCGCCACCCCGCGCCCCGCCGGAACCCGGGGCCCGGAAGGACGTCCGCACGCTGATCGTACCGTGTACGGGCTTCCCCCTGGACCGGGGCGCGACCTGCGGGGACACACACTCCGTCGGTGGTTCAGCCGAGGTCGAGGATGCGGTCGGCCTCCCGCCGTCCGGACAGCAGGGCGCCGTGCACCGTCGCGGAGTGCTCGATCTCGGTGGCCTCCCCGGCGAAGAAGAGGCGGTCCCGGACCGGGTCGCCCAGGGCCACGCGGTCCCCGTCTCCCGCACCGACGGCGGTGAACGAGAACCCGCCGCGCGCGAAGGGATCGTCCATCCAGTGCGTCACGTGGTGGTCCACCGGGTCCGGGGCCTTCCTGAACATGCCGCGCAGGGAGGCCATGGCGTGCTCGACCACGTCACCGTCCTCCATCCCGGCGAGGAACCTGGCCGCGTTGCCGCCGTTGCGGCTGACCAGGATGGGCTGGCCCAGGACGTTCTGTCCGGCGTACCAGTGGAACCAGGTGCCCTCCTCGGTGCCCAGGTGGACCAGGACCTCCGCGTCACCCCAGAAGACGTCGTCGAAGCGCAGGAACAGCTTCTCCAGCCGGCCGTTGCCCAGGCGCGCCAGTGCCTCCCGCTTCTCCTCGGGCAGTTCGGGGGAGAATTCGACCTGCCCGGACTGGAGGACACCGAGGGGCAGGGAGACGAGGACCCGGTCGGCGGTCAGTGTCTCCTCACCGTCGGGTGTGTCCACCCGCACGCCGACCCCCTGGTCGTCGTGGGTGACCCCCAGGACCACGTGCTCCAGGCGGACGTCCAGCCCCCGCGCGAGATAGTCGGTGAGCTGGCTCATGCCGTCCGGGAAGACCACGTCGTCGCCGCTGAACTCGTGCCGCGAGGCGACCGCCGCGAAGGCGACCTCTTCGGCGTCGGCTCCGTGGTCGGCCTCCGCGAACCGGTGAACGATCTCGGCCGCGTCCCTGGCCCGGGAGCGCACGAGGTTGACGTCGTAGAGGGCGTGGTTGATGCCCTCCTCCATCGACTCCTCCGGGCTCGCGCCGACCGTCGCCCAGTACATGTGCTCGTGGAGGAGGTTGACGTCCTCCAGGTTGCGGCGGTGCCGGTCGAACAGGAGCCTGCGGCCCTTGGGGTCGTAGGCGGTCTCGGTGGAGCGGTTGAAGACGGCGGTGCGTGCGCCCGCCTCCTCCACCAGCCGGGACAGCGGGTTGTTCTCCTCGCCGCGCATCCAGGAGGCCCCCACGTCCAGGGTGGATCCCTCCCAGTCGCGCACCGAGTGGATACGGCCTCCGGTGCGGTCCCTGGCCTCGACCACGGTGACGCGTTCACCCTGCTCCGCGAGGCGGTCGGCGGCGGCCAGCCCGGCCATCCCGGCGCCCACGACGATGGTGTGGCCGCGCCCGGGCGCGGCCTCGCGTCCACGCGGCTCGGGCTCGGCACGGGGGGCCTCCCCCTGCTCGTGCTCCTCGCCGGAGACCTCCTCCTCGGTGATCTCCGCGCCCACGTCCTCGCTCATGGCGTCCCCCCTCCGTGTCGGCGGCCCGACACGAGTGACCCTAAGCGCCCGGTCTGTCCCGACCCGGGAGGGACACACCAGAGGACCCCGGCACGGAGCGGTCAGGGTTCGACGTGCGCGGCCAGGTGGGCCAGTGACGAGGCGAGGCCGACCGCGTGGTCCTCGGGTCGGATGCCCGGGGGCACGTCGGTCGCCTCGATCGTCACCGTGGTGCCCTCGGGGACCGGCTCCAGCCGCCAGGTCATGACCATGGCCCCCAGGAAGGCGGGGTCGTCCGACTTGAAGTCGATGACCTGCACGATCCGCTGATCGGGTACGAGTTCGTCGAAACGCACCTCGGTGACGTCGGTGGACTCCGAGGTCTTGCCGTGCCCGGAGTCGGCCTCGCGATAGGTGAGCTCCATCCGGTACCCGCCGCCGGGCCGGGGGTCGAAGTCCTCGATCCGCCCGGACATGCCCTCCGGGGGCAGCCAGGCCTGAAGGGCGGCGCCGTCGGTCAGCGCGCCGTAGACCTCGGACGGCGGCGCCGCGATGGTCCGCTCCGCCCGGTCGACCCGTCCGTTCCCTCGCACACTCATCCGGTCTCCTGCCTCCGCACCGCCCGGTCGGTCCGGGCGTGGGCCACGACTGTAACGCGAGGTGGGGACGGAGCGAGGGAGGTCGGAACGAGGGCGGGCGGGACGGCGGTCAGCGCTCTTCCGACTCACCGCCGTCCCCACGTGCGCGGGCCCGTCCCGTCCTGACCGGCCCGAACGAACGAGTGGTCCCGTCCTGACCACTCCGGGCCCCCGGGTGGCAGAGCCCGGGGTCCACGTCCGCACCGGGGGTCATGGTGTCACCACCGACGCCCCGGCGTCCGTCAGTCAGGAAACCTAGTGCGCAATGCTTTCAGATTTCTTCCGCTCCCGGAGGGGTCAGAGGAGTCGGCCCTCACGGGCGACGACCCGCCCCGCGCGGACGACCGCGTGGCGCGGGGGCAGGTCCACCACGACCTGCGGCAGGCACTCGCCGTCCACCAGCAGGAAGTCCGCGGGCGCACCCACCGCGAAGTCGGCGCGCGGCAGGTCCACCAGGGCCGCCCCGTCGTGCGCCGCCGTGAGGAAGGCGTCCGAGAGCTGCTCGTCGAGCCGTGCGCGCAGCGCCCTGGCCAGCAGGTGGGCGCGGTGCAGCATGTCGGCGTCACCGAACGGGCTCCAGGAGTCACGGACCCCGTCCGAGCCGACGCCGACCCGTACCCCGTGCTCGCGCAGCCGCGCCACCGGAAGCACGCGGGACGGGTCCGGGGCCACCGTGGTGAGCGCGACCCCCGCCTCTCCGAGACCGGCCGCCACGGCCTCGAAGTCGCCGGCCGCCGGGGTCACCCCGAAGGCGTGGCTGACCGCGACGTTGCCGCCCATGTCCAGGGCCCGGGTGCGTTCGATGATCGCCCAGATGGTGCGCGAGCCCACGGATCCGCTGTCGTGCAGATGGATGTCGACCCCCACCCGGTACCGGTCCGCGAGGCCGAACACGAGGTCGAGCTGGCCGTCCAGGTCGTCGTCGAAGCCCTCGGGGTCGATCCCGCCGACCAGGTCGGCGACGCCGGTACGCAGCGCCTCCTCCAGGAGGGCGTCGGTGCCGGGGGCGCGCCGGACCCCGTGCTGGGGGAACGCGACGACGCGCACGTCCAGCGCGTGCTCCAGTCGACGGGCGGCCTCCCGCACACCGTGGAGGCCGTCCAGCCCGTAGGCGGGGGCGATGTCGGCGTGCGCGCGCATCGCCCGGGTACCGCGCGTGACGGCGTGACCCATGAGGCGTTCGGCGCGGTCGGCCACGGGGCTGGGGCAGTTCCGGAAGAACGCGGCGTCCTGTTCACCCAGTTCCGCGATCCCCTTCGCGGGCCGGCGCGACTGCCAGGGCTCCCCCCAGGAGGTCTTGTCCGGGTGGATGTGCGCGTCGACCAGCGTGGGCAGGGCGATCCGCCCGCCGCAGTCGACCACCTCGGCCCCGCCCACGGGGGCGCTCTCGGCCACCACCCCGTCGACCACCACCAGGTCGACGGGGTCGCCGCCCATGGGACGTACGTCGCGGAAGATCGTGGGGGGATTCTGCTGGGTCATGACAGCCTTCCTGGTAGCGGTATACCAAAAATACCGAGGAAGCCGACCCAGGCAAGTGGCCCCTCGGTCGAGGGGCCACTCGGAGGTAGCGTGAACCACGCGTCGGGTCAGGGAGCGTCGTCGGGGCCCCGTGGCGGGAGCCCGTCCTCGTCCTCGAAGTCGATGCGCTCCTTGCGGAGTTCGCCCTCGATGTGCTCCTCACGGGTGACGTCCCGCTTGCGGACGTGGACCTCCTCGACGGGCACCTCCTCCTTCGAGACGACCGGACGCTCCTCGTACAGGGTGAAGGTGCGCTCGTCCTCCTCCATGTGCCCGGGGTCCAGGACCTGGGACGGGTCGGTGATGGGTCGCCGCTCGACCTCCAGTTCCTCGTGGTGCAGCGGGACGGTCTCCTCGAAGCGCTCGGTCTCGACGTGCCTGCGCATCCGCGCCTGCCCGCCCTCGCGGCGCTCGACCCCGATGTCCACCCGCTCCTCATGGCGCAGGACGGAGAGGTCGTCGGTGTCGCGGGACCCGCCGAGGCGCTCCTCGCCGTGGTACCGGTCCAACGGGTCACCGGCCTGCGGCTCGTCTCCCCGCCCCTCACGCGGGTCCGCGAAGTCACCGTGGCCGCCTGTCCCCGCGGGCACGCCCGCGGCCGTGGTCTGGTGGCCCGGGCCGGCCGCCCCGGCGTCCGGGTCCGCGGTCCTGGTGTCGCCCTCCCCCTGGGCCTGCCGGGGGAAGCCACCCTGTCGCGCGAAGTAGTCGCGGACGAGGGCCTCGTCCTCCGGGGTGATGTGCCGCTCGGCGTCGACCTGTGGAGCGTCCTTGACGACCCCCTTGTCGTAGGGGACCTGGATGTCCTCCTCCACGGGTCGCGCCCCCTGGAGCGGAACGAGGGTCTCCCGCATGCCGAACAGCCCGGTGTGGACCGACACCCAGCTCGGTTCCCCGGTGCTGTCGTCGAGGAACACCTGCTTGATCTTCCCCACGTTGGTGCCCTCGGCGTCGAGCACACGGTGGCCGACGAGGTTCTCTGGTACGAGTTCGCCTGTCACGGGGCCTCCCTCCCTGTTCACGGAACGGGACGTGTGCCCCGTACTCGCCGGGCCCGTACCCCCGGCACGGAGCCCGCAAAGGCCCCGCGGTCACTCCCTGAACAAGGAAGTGCCAGCCATAAGACCCCACTTGGCCGGGGCCGACTCTCGCGAACCCCACATGACGTCCCATGGCACGGCTCTTGACGTCGGCGCACCCCGAACACGAAGAAGCGCCCACCGCCCTCCAGCTGTCGCGCTTCGCGTTCGGGAGGCACGATGAGCCGCTGGTCCTCCGCCAGGACACGGTGGAGAGCCCCTGAGACGACGACGCGTGTGGTGTGCTGGAAAGCATGGATGAGGATCGGCGCGAAGCTGGCAACGAGGGCTCCGAGCGACACCGGACGTTGTCCGACACACTCGCTGCGGCCGACATCAAACGGTTGGTGCGCGCGTCGCGTGAGGGTGATGGGGACGAAGCGGAACGGATCCGCCGAAGGCACCTGAAAGTGTAGTCCGCTTACGGCCAGAAGCCTTAGCGGGCAGGGGTTCCCGTGTTAGTTTCAGGCTCCGCGGAACGTTCTCCCCAGGCCTGATCGGAGCACCATGGAGCTGGAACTGCTCGCGACCGACGACAAGTCCGGCGGCAAGGGCTGCCCCTCCGTCTACATCAGTGACACCGGCGAGTTCGTCGTCCAGGGGGCCGGGCTCGCTGACGCCGACTTCGCGAAGCTGGCCCATCCGCTGCCCGGTGAGACCGCCGTACGCATCTCGCCCGAGATCGTGCTCGCCGCCGTCGATCAGTACCGGCGGAGGGGTGTGTGACCCCTCCGAAAACCGGTTCCCGCCCACTGCGAGAAGGCGAGTTCGATCGCTTCTTCGAGGAGTGCCGCTACACCGCCTTCCGGTTGGAGACGCTCCAGGTCTACGACGTCGGCTATGAGGAGGAGGCCTTTCGGCGTTTTCTGGCCGACGGGGAGAGGATCTCCACCGCGTCCCACCGGGAGTGGACCCGCATCGTCGGGAGCGGACGACGCTTCCGCCGTGTCCACGTGGTCACCGAACCCCTCACCGAGTACCTGCGGTTCGAGAGTGTGTGCGCCTACCGCGCCAGTGTCGAAGCGGGCGAGGACGTCAACATCCTGCCCGTCGACGAGGGATCCTGGCCGAAGGGCATCCCTCGATTCGACTACTGGCTGTTCGACTCGGAGCGTCTGGTGCGCATGAACTACACCACGGACGGAACCATGCTCACCCCTGAACTGGTGACCGCCCCGGAGGAGGTCGTGCGGGCCAACGCCGTACGCGACCGGGCGCTGCACGTGGCCACACCCTTCCCTGAGTACGAGAAGCGTTTCGACGCGGATATGCGGCCTCTGTGACGGACACCGAGAACCGTGCGACCACCAACACCGCGCACGGCTCCCCGGAGGCCCTGTTGCAGACGGGAGCCGTGCACGGGGATGTCCACATCACCTCGAAACCCGCCCGTGCCGTCGCCGCTCCACGTCAACTTCCGCACCTCAGCAGGGTGTTCGTGGATCGCGAGCATCACCTGCGGCGATTGGACGCACTGACGGCCCAGGCGTCAGGGCGGAGTGTCCCGGTCGCGATCCTGGCCGGGCCACCAGGCGTCGGCAAGACCGCCTTGGCCGTGCACTGGGCGCATCGGTCACGTGTCCGGTTTCCGGACGGGGATCTCTACGTCAGCATGCACGGCCACGCCCCCGGACCGCGTGGGCAAGCCGCCCAGGCGCTCGACTCGATCCTGAGAGCCCTCGGGGTGCGTGCCGACCGCATACCCCTGGACATGGACGGCCGCTCGGCGCTGTACCGATCCGAGGTGCACGGCCAGCGCCTTCTGGTGGTCATCGACGACGTACTCGATCCGGCACAGGTGCGGCCTCTGCTGCCCGCCTCGACCGGAAGCATGGTGGTGGTGACCAGCCGAAGCACGCTACCCGGACTGGTCGCTCGCGAAGGAGCGGAGCGCCTGCTCCTGGGGGCACTCCCGCTCGTCGAATCCGTGGACCTGCTTCGAGGAGCGGTGGGAGCCCGGGTGGACTCCGAACCGGAGGCCGCGCGCAGCCTGGTCGAGCACTGCGCCCGCCTGCCGCTGGCCCTCAGAGTGGCGGCGGAACGGCTCGTCGACCGGCCGGACACAGCGCTGATCGAGCTGGTCGACGAGCTGGCGGCCGAGGAATCCCGTCTGGACACTCTCGCGGAGGAGGACGAGTTGAGTGACCTGCGTTCCGTGATGAGCGCCTCCTACCAGGGCCTGGACGCCGGCACCGCACGATTCTTCCGCTCCCTGGGACTGCATCCGGGGCCGGAGTTCTCCGTCGCGGCAGCTGCCGCGCTCACCGGTGTCCCGGGTGCCGAGGCCCGCAGGCTGCTGGATCGACTGAGACGAGCCAACCTCGTGGAACGCCCGCACGTCGACCGCTATCGCCTCCACGACCTGGTGCGTCTGTTCGTCGTGGAACGGGTGCGTGCCGAGGACGGACTCCCAGCGATTCCCGAGAGCATCGGGCGGCTGGCTCGGTGGTACGTCCATGCCGCCTCCCGGGCCCAGCTGGCCGAGCACCCGCACTTTCCCGTCGTACCCGGTGGTGAGGCTCCTCAGGAGCTACCCGACTTCACCTCTCCCGAAGAGGCCCTGTCGTGGTTCGAGGCAGAGCGCACGAACCTGATCGCCGTGACAACGGCCGCCTTCGACCACGGTCAGTACGGTGTCGCCTGGCGCCTGCCCGCCAGTGTCTACCCTCTGTTCGAAGTCCACCGGCACTGGCACGCGTGGGTGGACCTGCACAGGGTCGGTCTGAGAGCGGCGGAGAAAGCCGGGAGTCCCTTCGGGTTGGCCCGCAACCATCTGGGGATGGGCGACGCCCTGTGGCTCTTGGAGGACCTCGACGAAGCCGAACACCACTACCGGACGGCCCTGGCGAGCGGTGACTCCTGGGTGCGGGGGTTCGCGCTCCGGCAACTGGCTCTGGTGGCCTGGCAGAGCGGCGAACGGGGGCCCGGCACCGTGGAGAGGATGGAGCGCTCCCGTGCGATCTTCCGGGAGGCGGGAGAGCGGCGGGGCGAAGCCATGTCCCTGCTCGGTCTGGCGGATTTCCGCGCCGATCTGGGCAGCTGGGAGGAGGCTCTCAGCCTCTGCCGAGCGGCGGTCGACGCCTTCGAGGAGATCGACGCCGAATGGAGCGAGGCCTGGGCCCGCTGTTCCCTGGGACGGATCCTCACCGGCACGGGCAGGGCCGCGGAAGCCACCCTTGAGTACCGATCGGCCATCGCCGCATTCGACAGGTACGAGGACTCCGACAGCCGAGCCGTGGCACTGCGCGGCCTGGGCAGGTCCCACGTCGAGCTGGGCGAACCGGAGCGGGCGCGTGAGGTCTGGACAGCCGCCCTGGACTATCTCAGGGACCACGACGATCCGCGTACCCCTGAGGTGGAGGAACAGCTGAGAGCCCTGGACACCTGAGAGACGACGCGGCGCCCGCACCTGGTTCGGGTGCGGGCGCTCGGGACGGTCAGACCTTGCGGTGCTGGGGCACCCACACGCCGTCCTCGACGGTGTAGTCACCGAAGAGCGCGGGGGCCTCCTCCTTCAGAGTCTCGCCGATGAGGTTGAACAGGAGGCGGATCTCCTCCTCCGCTCCGGGAGCCGTGCGGGCCTCCAGGGTGTGCCGCAGCGTGCGCACGTTGGCGGTCCACACCAGGCCGGTCGCCACGCCCTCGGGGGCGAAGCGGCGCATGAAGGAGGTCTTGTGCTTCTTCTCCGCGAACTTCACGCCCTCGTCGTCCAGGCCGAAGTGCTCCGCCATCCAGAACTGGAACTCCTCCATCTGCTGGAGCATCGCCGTGGCGCGCTCCATCAGCTCGGGGTCCTCCTCGGCCCACTCCGGGAACCAGAACGGCAGGTCGGTCAGGCGCACGAACCG
The DNA here is from genome assembly GCF_042745575.1 of Nocardiopsis sp. NPDC058789. Classification (NCBI taxonomy): domain Bacteria; kingdom Bacillati; phylum Actinomycetota; class Actinomycetes; order Streptosporangiales; family Nocardiopsidaceae; genus Nocardiopsis; species Nocardiopsis sp. NPDC058789. The sequence goes on along the minus strand of NZ_JBHYOW010000018.1, from coordinate 656 downwards.
CAGGGACTCCTGCGAGACGGCCACACCGGGGCGGTGTCGGATGAGCTCGTGGGTGAGCACCCGCGAGACGTTGTGCAGCACGAAGCTGAAGCTGACGTGCTCCAGCACCGAACCGTGCAGGCTCGCCAGGATGTTGCCCAGGTAGGCGTCCTGGTCCTTGCGCACCCGGGTGACGTTCGGGTTCAGGCCCGGCTCCCACGAGCGGTAGCACAGGCGCCCAGCGAACTCCGCGAGGTTCTGGGGGTCGTTGAGGTGGGCGTCCAGCTCACCCCGGTCGAACCGCTCCAACCACGCCTCGCCGCCGACCTCCTTGAGGTAGTCGGTGATCGCGTCGTAGTCCACCTGCGGACGTGCAACCAGGCGGACCTGGGGCTCGACCTTCTTCACGGCACCCTCTCCTAGCAACTCCCCCGCCCAGGGCACGCGTCATGGCCGCGACCAGGGATTCCGGAGCACGGGAGCGTGTGTGGGGCGGGGCCGATTGACCTCCCCCGAGGGTACACGTCCCGTTGCTTCGCCGTGGTCGGTCCGGAGCCGGGCCGACGAGCCGAGGGGCCGGGGGGGGGGCCCCCCCCCCCCGGGGGGGGGGGGCCCCCCCCCCCCCCCCCGCGAGAAAAAAAAAAAAAGAAGACACACCACCAAAAAAAGTATAATAA
>NZ_JBHYOW010000017.1:0-84456 GCF_042745575.1 Nocardiopsis sp. NPDC058789 | reverse complement strand
TGTGTTTTTTTTCTCCGCCGCGCTTTCTCGCGCCGTGCCCGGCCCGCCCCCCCCGGCGCGAAGGGCCCCCCCCCCCCGGGGGGGGGCCGCCCCCCCCCGCCCCCCCCGCCCCTCTTTGTCATGTCCGTGCAGTTCATGACATGTGTGGACAGAGTCGACAGGGTGCGGGCACGTCCCGGTGACGCTTGGTCTTTTTCACGCCAGCGGCGCCGTACCGCGTGTTAAGGATGGTCCGTCCTCTGTCGAGAACCCCCCGGGGAGCCTCCTTGTCCACACTGTTCGTCGCCCTCGCCGTCCTGGCCGCCATGGTCGGAGGCGCCGCCCTGGTCGCCTGGCGCTTCCGGCTCGCCGGGTCCTTCGCGGAGGGGGCGGTGGGTGTCGTCATCGCGCCGTGCGTGCTGTCCCTGTACCTCGTGGCGGCCGCGATGGCCGTGGTCATCGGCTGGGAGGACTACAAGTCGGCCGAGGACGACATGATCTCCGAGGCCGGGGCGGCCCAGGCCCTGTACTGGAGCAGCACGGCGTTCCCCGGGGAGGAGGGCGAGGCCGTCCGCGGCCACCTGCGCACCTACCTCACGACGGTGGTGGAGGACGACTGGCCGCTGATGGAGACCAAGGGTGAGCTCAGCCCCGGCGGTGACGACGACCTCGCCCTGCTGGCGGCCTCGGTGCGGGGCCTGTCGGTGTCCGACACCGGCGACGGTCTGGACCGGCTGACCGCCCGTCAGGAGGTCACCAAGCTCAGCGACGCGCGCAGCCAGCGCGCCGACGCGGCGGGGGACCAGATCCCGGCGGCCCTGCTGTTCGTGTCGGCCCTGTCGGCCGTGATCATCGCCGTGCTGCCGTTCGCCATGATCAGGAAGGGGTCCGGGGTGGCCTACTTCTGGTCGTCGGTGAACCTGGCGTTCGTGTTCGGCACCATCGTCGTGCTGCTGTACATGGGCAACCCGTACAACGGCGTGCTGGCCAACGACGCGGGGACGATGGAGGAGGCCCTGGCTGGGTTCGACCGGTCCGACGCCACACTGGAGCTTCCCTAGCCGAGGCGGCCCGTCCCGCCGGAGGTCCCGGCGGGACGGGCCGCGCCTCAGTCGGACAGGGTCGCCACGGCACGGCCGCCGACGACGGAGGCGCCCGCCGCGACGATCGCGACGACCACCATCGTGCGCAGCGGGGTGAAGGCCGAGGAGGCCGTCGACGTGGCGGGCGGACTCGCGTCCGCCAGGAGTACCCGTTCGTGGGGCGAGGACTCGGCGGGCGACGGGGAGGCCGGGGCCTCCGGACGCTCCTGGGCCGAAACGGGCGCGGAGACCTCCGCCGGGGTCTCCGGCGAGGGCGGGGCGGGCGCGGTCGGTTCGGCCAGGGCCGGGGCCGCCTCGGGCACCGTCCGCTCGTGCGGTGGTGCGGACTCCTCCACAGGAGGCGGCGGCGCGGGTGGTGGGACCGGCGGGGCCGGTGGAGCCGGTGGAGCCGGCGGGGGCTGGGGGCACGTCGGCGCCTGACCCGTGTGGACGACCACGCGGACACCGTTGGCGCACACCAGGACGTGCGACCCGGGTCGGACGTCGACGTGGGCGCCCGGGGTGTCCACCTGGGTCCCGTTCGGTCCCACGTCCACCTGGGAGGTGCCGTCGTCGACGCGTACCCCTGACGGCCCGACCCGCACGGAGGGGTCGGCCGGTTCGGCGAAGGCTGGAGCGGGCCCGCAGGTGAGCACGAACGCGCCCGCCGCGAGGGCGAGGAGCGCCCAGGCCCGCCGGTGGGTTCCAGAGGGTCTTCTTCGCGGATGGCTGGGTCGGGGTGGAGCCGGGTGTCGTGGGAACGAGGGCGGGGGCGGCGAGAGGTTCCGTGACCGCCCGTGGTGTGGTCTGTTCACACGGTGATATTACGGCGTGGGGTCGGAGCCCAGGGTGGATTGCGGGCGCCGCCGTGCTAGCGGCAGCTGATGTACTTGTTGACGAAGGTCTTGTTCTGCTCGTCCACCTTCATCCGGCCCTGGACGTTGCCGACGGGGGAGAGGTTGGCCGTGAAGCTCCGGGTCTGACCCGCGCTGATGTTCAGGGTGGGGCCGTTGCGGGTGAGGCTGCCCAGCTGCGCGACGGAGAACCTGATGGTCAGCCGGGACCCGGTGGTCTTCTTGTAGGTGACCGTCGCGCTGCTGCACCCGGTGGTGCGCGTGGTCAGCGTCCCGTGCGTGATGGGGAGCGACTCGGTCGCGCGGGCCCCGACGCGGTCGGGGTCCTCGACGGTCGGGGCGTACTCGGGGTTCTCCTCCAGGAAGGCCTCCAGGCTCTCCACGTCCTCCCCGACCTCGTAGACGCCCTCGTCGGTGATGATGATCTCCTGGCTCTCGGTGCGGACCTGCCCCATCTCCGCGCTGGCGGTGCCGGGGACGAGCAGGACGGTGGCCGTGACCAGGGCGGTCAGCGCGGTGAGGCGGGAGGCGTTCTTCTGGCGGGGGGAAGCGTCGAGCACGTTGTCCTCCGGTGGTGGGATCGCGCGGGGGTGCTGTGAACCTACCAACCGGCGACTCCGCGGACCATGGCCGTTCGTCCCCGTCACGGCGAGTGCAGGCGCAGTACCGCGTGCTCGGCCCACTCCGGCGGCCGGGTGAACCGGGAGACCACCGTCATCGTGAGGAAGGCCAGCGGGATGGTCCAGGCAGCCGGTTGGGCCAGCAGCACACCCACCCACCCCGGGGGCGCGCTGAACAGGATCGACCAACCCACCGCACCGGTCGCGGTGACACCGCCGACGATCAGCCCGGCGGCCGCCCCGGGCAGGGTCAGACGCCGCCACCAGATCCCCAGCACCAGCAGCGGGCAGAACGTGGACGCCGCCACCGTGAACGCCCACACGACCAGCACGTTGATGTCGATCATCTGCGCGGGCAGTGCCAGGAGCACCGCCACGCAGGCGCCGACCACCACGGCCAGCCGCAGCCGGGGCACGCTCCCCTGGAACAGGTCGTGGGACAGCCCCCCGGCCAGGGCCAGCAGGAGCCCCGAGGAGGTGGAGAGGAACGCCCCGAAGGCCCCCGCCGCGACCAGCGCGGTCAGGATCGTGCCCACCGAACCGGGCACCGCCTCCGCGGGCAGCACCACCGCCACGGTGTCGGTGCCCTGGAGCATCACCAACTGCGGAGTGAGCACCCGCCCCAACAGCCCGTAGACCGTGGGGAACAGGTAGAACAACCCCAACAGGGCGATCACGCCGACCGCGACCCGGCGGGCGATCCGCGCGGTCGGGCTCGTGTGGAACCGCATGATCACGTGCGGCAGGCCCATACAGCCGAGGGTGATGGCGAGCAGTGTCGACCACGTTTCGAACAACGGGTACCCGCCCACGTCCAGCAGCGGGGTGCTCCACCGCTCGCTGCCCAGCTCCGGCAGCCCGGCCGGGTGCGGGATGGTGGCGCCCTCCGGGAACACGTACTCCGTGCCCTGGTCGACCGAGTGCCACCCGGCGGCCAGCTCCAGCTCCCGGTCGTCCGGGGTGGTCACGGTGACCGCGTGGTCCAGGCTGAACTCCGTGGCCACGGTGAACTCCACGGGCGTGGTCTGCGGGAAGTGCGTGCCCCACTCCGGGTGCAGCGCCTCGGCGCGGGTCTCGGCGCCCGCATGCACCACCAGGAAGATCGCGGGCACGGCGAGGAAGGCCAGTTTCACCACGTAGTGGAAGGCCTGCACGTAGGTGGCCGAGCGCATCCCGCCCGCCGCGATCGACCCGCTCACCACCAGGCCCGCGAGCAGCACGCCCACCCAGTAGGGGGTCCCGCTGACCAGGCTCAGCACCACCCCGGCGCCCTTGAACTGCGGAACCAGGTACAGCAGCATGATCACCAGCACCACGCACCCGCAGAGCTTGCGCAGCCGGGGCGCGCCCAGCCGGTACTCGGCGAAGTCCGGCACGGTGAAGGCCCCCGAGCGGCGCATGGGCCCGGCGACCAGCGCCACCACGGCGACGTAGCCCGCGGTGAACCCCACCGCGTACCACATGGTGCCCAGCCCGTTCTTGAGCAGCAGCCCGGCCAGGCCCAGCATGGAGGCGGCGGACAGGTACTCACCGGCGATCGCGAGGGCGTTCCAGTTCGGTGACACGCGCCGGGAGGCCACCAGGAAGTCCGAGGTGGACCGGGCCGCCCGCACCCCGTACACCCCGATGACCAAGCTGGTCACCAGGACCAGGCCGATCGCGAGCACGGCCGTGGTCATGGCGTCCCGTCGGGTGCGGCGCGGTCGCCCTCGGCCCGGTCCTCCAGGCGTTCGGCCGCGCGCACGTGCCACAGGGCCAGCCCGAACAGCAGCGGGTACACCGCCACCGTCAGCAGCAGCCAGGAGACCGGGACCCCGACCAGGCGGATCCGGGTCAGCTCGGGGAGGAGGGCGAAGGCTCCGCTCAGCCCGAAGAGCACCACCGCCAGCAGCAGGACCGTGCGCACCGCCGTGCGCCTCTGGGCCCGGAAGAGCCGTCGGGCCGCCTCCGTGTCCACCGGCGCGGGCACCGGGATGAGGTGGTGCGCGGGGCGGTTGCCACGGGCCAGCGCTATGCGCGTCTGCGGGCTGGTGAGCTTCTCGCGGCGCGGGCTCACACGCCACCCCCGGCGGTCACGGCTGCTCCTTGACCGCTCCCGGAGGGCGGGCCGAGCGGCCCAGCTGGTCGCGGCGGGCCGCCTCCATGAGCTGGGTCCGGAGCCGTCGGCTGTGGCGGCGGCTCACGGGCACGTCACCGGCCGGGGTCCCGGCCACCAGCCCGGAGGAGGAGGTCACCCGCAGGTCCCGCACCCACGGGATGGCGATCAGGAACCCCCGGTGCACGCGGATGAACCCGGCGGCTGCCCACACCTCCTCCAGGTACGACAGCGACAGGCGGATCAGGTGGGTGCCGTCCGCCGTGTGCAGCCGCACGTAGTCGCCCTGCGCCTCCACGAACTGCACGTCGTCGCGCTTGACGAAGACGGTCCTGCGTCCGGTGTCGATCTGCACCACGTGCAGGTCCTCCGCCGGGGAGGACGCGCCGCCGGACCCGCGCAGCTGGGCGATCCGCCCCACGGCCTCGGCCAGCCGCTCCGGCCGGATCGGCTTGAGCAGGTAGTCCACGGCGCCGATCCCGAAGGCCTCCACGGCGTGCGCCTCGGAGGCGGTCACGAACACGATCGACGGTGGCTCGGACATCACGCTCAGCACCCGCGCCACGTCCATGCCGTCCAGCCCGGGCATGAGGATGTCGAGGAAGGCGGCGTCGATGCTGGTCGTGCCGAGCAGGCGGACGGCGGTGGCGCCGTTGGAGGCCACCAGGACCTCCCCCACCTCCGGCATGTCACCCAACAGGGAGGCCATCTCCTGGCGGGTGGAGGACTCGTCCTCCACCACCAGCACGCGGAGTTCGGGCTTCACCGGACCACCACCCCGGGGGCGAACCTCGGAACGCGTACGGTCACCTTCGTCCCCTCTCCCAGCGCGGTCTCGATCACCAGACCGTACTCGGGTCCGTAGACCGCCCGCAGCCTCTGGTCGACGTTGGCGAGGCCGACGCCCCGCGACTCGGGGCCGGTGCCCGCCAGCAGGGCGCGTGCCAGTTCGGGGTGCATGCCCACCCCGTCGTCCTCGATCTCGATGACGCACAGGGGCCCCTCGCCGAACCCGGACACGCTGATGTGCCCGCTCCCCTCCTTGCGCTCCAGCCCGTGCCGGATCGCGTTCTCCACGATCGGCTGCACGACCAGGAAGGGGATGGCGACGGGCAGCACCTCGGGCGCCATCCGCACGGTGATGTCGAGACGGTCGTGGAAGCGGGCCCGCTGGAGTTCGAGGTAGGTCTGGGTGGCCTCCAACTCGTCGGAGACCGTGGCGTAGTCGCCCTTCTCCGAGAACCCGTACCGGAGGTAGTCCGCGAAGTCCGACAGCAGCTGGCGGGCCCGGTCGGGGTCGGTGCGCACCAGGGCGGCGATCACGGCGAGCGCGTTGTGCACGAAGTGCGGGGAGATCTGCGCGCGCAGGGTGCGCAGGTCCGCGGCGGCGATTCGGGCGCGGGCCCGGCGCAGGGCGGCGTGGTCCAGGGAGTCGGAGACCAGCGCGGCGGCCGCCTCCACGTCCGCCTCCACCGGGTGGCCCGAGGCGACGAGCGCGCCGGACAGCTCGTCGGCGACGGTCAGCGGGACGGCGCACACCGAGGCGCCGTCGGGCAGTCGGGTCCGGGCGCCGCCGCCGTACTCGAAGACCTGGGACAGCAGGGCTGTGACCTCGGCGGGGGCCGGGCACCTCCCATGGGAGGCGACCGTTCCGTCGAGGTCGGCGAGGAGCACCCCGTCCACCGCCAGGACCTCGCGCAGACGGCGGGCGGCCGAGTGCGCGCCGCGCCCGTGCAGGCCGTCCCGCAGGTCGACTCCCAGGGCGTGGACCTGGCGCATCAACGCGACGCTCGCCCTGCGTTCCGAGGACGTGGGGCGCCGGGAGGGGGAAAGCCGCGACAGCCACCGATAGGACACGGAACGATCCTATCCCCGCGAAATGTGTCGGCGATCACGTGCTGACCCTCACTCTTCCTCGTCGTTTCGGACCGTGCGCCGACGGTCGCGGACGGTGCACGGGAGGGGCCCGCCGCCCAGGGAGGCGGCGGGCCCGTCAACGGGAGACCGGCGACCTAGTGGCTGCTGGCCTTCTCCGCTCCCGCGCCGGTGAGGGCGCGGACCTGGAGCATCGCGAACTTCTCGTAGTCGCGCTCCTTGGACATCAGCGTGCCGACCACGGCGCAGAGCAGACCCAGCGGCACCGAGACCAGCGCCGGGTTGGGCATCGGGAACCACGCGAAGTCGGCGCCGGGGATGAGCGCGGTGTCCGAGCCGGACACCACCGGCGAGAAGAACACCAGGCCGACGGCGCTGATCAGACCGCCGTAGATGCCCGCCAGGGCGCCGGCGGTGTTGAAGCGCTTCCAGAACAGGCTGAGCAGCAGGGTCGGCAGGTTCGCGGAGGCCGCGATGGCGAACGCCAGCGAGACCAGGAAGGCCACGTTGAGGTTCTGCGCGAACACCGCGAGGACGATGGCCACGAGGCCGACGAACCAGGTGACCACCCGGGCGACCTTCACCTCCTCGGCGCCGGTCGCCTTGCCCTTGCGGATCACGGAGTTGTAGAAGTCGTGCGCCAGGGACGAGGACGAGGCGATGGTCAGACCGGCGACCGTCGTGAGGATGGTCGCGAAGGCCACCGAGGCGATGACCGCCAGCATGATCGACGCGAAGATCGGGCCGCCGATGTTGGCGCCGACCGCCTCCGCGAGCATCGGTGCCGCGGTGTTGCCCGCCGGGTTCTGGTCCTGGATGGTCTCGTAGCCGACCAGCGCGGCGGCGCCGAAGCCCAGCACCAGGGTCATCAGGTAGAAGACGCCGATGAGGCCGATGCCCCAGTTGACGGACTTGCGGGCGGTGGTGGAGTCCGGAACCGTGTAGAAGCGGATCAGGACGTGCGGCAGACCGGCGGTGCCGAGCACCAGGGCCATGCCGAGGCTGATCAGGTCCAGCTTGTTCCACATGGTCTGGACGGCGCTGTCGACCTCCTGGCCGTACAGCAGGCCCGGCTGGAGGAAGGTCTCGTCGCCGACCTGGCTGGAGTTGGCCGCCTGGGTCATCAGCTCGGGCAGGCTGAACCCGTAGATGGACAGCGTCAGCACCACCAGGAAGGCGACGCTGATCATGAGGAAGGCGGCCTGGACGATCTGGACCCAGGTGGTGCCCTTCATGCCGCCGAAGGTCACGTAGATGACCATGAGCAGGCCGACCACGACGATGCCCATGATCTTGGCGACGTCACCGGACATGCCGAGGTACGTCTGGTCGCCCTGGATGCCGAGCAGCAGGGCGATGAGCGCGCCCGCGCCGACCATCTGCGCGATCAGGTAGAAGATCGACACGGTCAGGGTGGACACGGCCGCGGCCGTGCGGACGGGGCGCTGCTGCATCCGGTAGGAGAGCACGTCACCCATGGTGAAGCGGCCGGAGTTGCGCAGCATCTCGGCGACCAGCAGGAGCGCGATCAGCCAGGCGACGAGGAAGCCGATGGAGTACAGGAAGCCGTCGTAGCCGGACAGCGCGATCATGCCCGCGATGCCGAGGAAGGACGCGGCCGACATGTAGTCGCCCGCGATGGCGAAGCCGTTCTGGGTGGCGGTGAAGCCCCGGCCGCCGGAGTGGAAGTCGGTGGCCGTGTGTGTGCGCTTGTTCGCCCACGCGGTGATGGCCAGTGTGCCCGCGATGGTGAGCAGGAACAGGACCATGGTGATGGTCCGACTGGCACCGGTGACGGCGCCCTCCTGCGCGAGGAGGAGCCCGGTCGAGAGGATCACTTGCTCTCCTCCTCCTTCTTGTCGTTGACGCCCAGGAGCTCGTCACGCAGCTCGTAGGAGAGCGGGTCGAACTTCTTGCGGGCGTACCAGGAGTAGAGGATCGCGATGCCGAAGGTCGAGACGAACTGGAGGAGCCCCAGGAGCAGCGCGACGTTGAAACCGGCGGCTACCTCGATCGCCATGATGTCGCGGGCGAAGCCGGACATCGCGACGTAGACGGCGTACCAGATCAGGAACAGCACGGTCATCGGGAAGACGAAGACGTACAGGGTCCGCCTGAGGTGGAGGAACCGCGGGTCGCTGTGCATCGCGACGATGGTCTCGGACGGGATGGGTTCCGCCGCGGGAGCCTCGTCCGGGGCCGCCCCTGACGTGGGGTCCTTGGCCGATGGTTGGGTTGTCATGCTGTTCGTAACCTCCGGGGGGATGGCGGGGAAGGTGCCGCGTCTGGCCGCGTTCCCGCGGTCGGGGCGGCTTCGCCTGGAATGACCAGATCTTGTGACGTGCGTTACCCAGCACTGTAAGGAGCGCCACCCGGCCTGAGCAGGGGGGCGAGCCGGGGCGCGCGCCGAACGCGGACGAGGAGCGTCGAGCGGTCGCCCACCGTGCGACGAACGGTCGTCTGACGCGACGAACGGTCGACGGGCGGACCGCGCCCCGCCCCGCCTGGGGAGACGGCCCTCGAACGGCACGCCTCGCACACGGCCGACGGCCCCGGCGGGAGGGGCCCGCCGGGGCCGTCGGCTCGGTTCCCGTTCCTCGGGCGGGAACGGGTCAGTCCGGGCGCCCGCGACCCCGTCGGGGCCGACGCGCCCTGCGCCCGTCGCGTCGGCGGTTGAGGTGGGCCGCGTGCACCAGGTACCGCTGGAACAGCGACTCGGCCACCGGGTTGTGGTCGCGCACACGCATCAGCCAGTGCGGCATGACCCGCTCGTGCAGCCACAGGAAGCCGATGGTGAAGCCGAAGCTCAGCATGGCCTGCAACGCGAGGAAGGACGGCAGGGGCTCGCGCAGCGCGGGGCCGTCACCGATCACCCACGCCACCATGTGGGCGTCGAACAGTTGCGCGGCGGGGAACCCGACCAGCCAGTACAGGGCCAGGGGGGCCACCGCCCCGATCGGGAAGAACCCGCGCGCCAGCAGCACGCTGTACGCGGCGCCGAGCACGGCGAGCGGGAGGCCCAGGGCCAGACCGGCGGTGCCGGTCATGGCCAGGGGCAGACCCGCCGCCATCCCGACTCCCGTGGCGAACAGACCGGCGACCACGCCGATGGCGGCCCCCGGGAGCGCGACCTCCAGGTGGTTGGGCGGGGTGCCCCCCGGCCGGAGGGCGGAGGTGGCGGGCATCAGTCGACCACCACTCCGAAGGCGATCAGCGAGTAGATGAGCGCCCCGAGGTAGAACACGGCGGCCAGCGCGATGATCGCGTTGGAGACGATCCCCGGACGGATCGGCTTGGGCAGGGCGATGTTGTTGACCAGCAGCAGCACCACGCAGTACGCGCCCATCGCGAAGGCCGACAGGAAGGCCAGCACGTCCAGGATCGCCGCCGGTCCGTCCGCCGGTCCGAACAGCAGGATGACGGTACCGAAGGCGATCAGTCCCCACAGGAACATCCCGTACAGCTTCGACATCCCGAACCGCTTGGCGCCCGGCACGAAGTTGTACGTCATGTCGGCCTGGCCGCGCGAGAAGGAGTCGAACAGGCCCAGGGTGGCGTTGATGCCGATCAGCGCGATGAAGAGGAAGAACACCGTGCCGAGGACGGGGCTCCCCGCCGCCGAGAAGGCACCGGCCATGGCGTCGAGCGAGGCCTCCCGGTCGCCGTCCCGGATCAGCTGCGCCACCTGCGGGTCGAACCGGGCCGCCGACTGCGCCAGCACGGTGAAGGAGATCGTGACCAGCATGGTGATGCCCCAGAACAGCACCAGGGCGTCGAAGGTCACCCAGCGGCGCCACCCCTTCCACTTCTCCATCTCCCTGGGGTCCGAGGTGTCGAACATGAAGCCGCGTGAGGGGATGGCCTCCTGGTCGCCGGCGTGCCGCAGGCCGCGGATCTGGGGGATGTGCGCGCCCATGCCCGCGCCCTTGTCGCGCAGGTGCAGGGTGTACCACATCTGCTGCATACCGGAGGGCCCGGCGAAGGCGATGGCACCGACGACGATCGGGAACCAGGCCGCAGACATGGCCTCCTCGGGGAAGTACCCGAACGCGAACATCCCGCTGATGGTGGAGGTGAGGTCGGACAGGTTGCCGACCATCGCCGCGACCACGGACGTCCCGACGACCAACAGGCCGATGCAGATGGAGAGCAGGTTCTCCAGCAGGTCGTAGATGACCTTGGCGAGGGTGAAGACCACGCCGACGAGGACCATCCCGGCCACCGCCGTGGCCTGCCAGGGTATGCCGGTCACCCGTTCGAAGGCGGAGGCGCCCGCCGAGAGGTGGCCCGGCCAGATGTACACCAGGATCGCGGTGAGGAAGAAGAACCACATCAGCGGCTTGAACACGCGCGCGGCGCCGTAGAAGATGCTCTCCCCGGTGGCCATCGCGTAGCGCGACATCTCCAGCATGACCACGGCCTGGAGGGAGACGCCGATCAGGAACAGCCAGCGGATCTCGGGGCCGAAGACCAGCACCAGGCGCGGCCACATGTAGGACTCGCCCATGCCCACGCCCAGGGCGACGAGGAACACCGTGGGGCCGAGGATGTGGATGGAGGGGGGAGCCTTCGGGAGCTCCCGGATGGGCATCGGCTCCAGCTTGCCCGCTCTCCAGTACCGCTCCTCCCGTACGGGGGCGCCCGCCTCCGCGGGGGTGTCGGAGGGCGCGTCGGCGGAGGCGGTGACCGGTTCGGCGGCGGGGCCGGTCTCGGAGGGGTGGGGCCCGCGCTGGGCCGGGACGTGGGGTCGCTGGGTCCCGGACGGCGCCGGGGGTTCTGAGGAGTCGGGTTCGGGGCGTGAGGAATCCAAGGCGGTACTCCGTGTGTGTGCGAATGCGAGTCGGTGGATCGCATGTCGCCCCCGGGTGTTGCGGCACCTCCCTGATCGTGGTGGACACGTGGCTGGGGGTCACCGTGGCAGGACGTGGCTGTCCCTGCGGTGACCAGGGGCCCGGCGGCCTTGCGGCGGCGGCTCCAGAGGCCGCCGGGCTGGTGTGGCTCGTGCGCCCTGTGTGGGGGCGCGTGGTGGGTGTCGGTCCTGTGTGGTGTGGGCCGGGCCGGGGCCGGTGGTACCGGCCGGGCACTCGGTCAGAGTAGTCCGGCGGCCCGGGCCCAGCGATACTTCGCTCCCAGAACCTTCACGGGCATCTCCGTCGTGTAGGGGTAGGCGACGATCCCGTGCTCGAACAACCGCTGGCTGGCCGCCTCGACCTCGGTGTCACCCGAGAGGGAGGCGACCACCGGCTTGTCGATTCCGGCGGCGCGGGCCTTGCTCACCACGTCGATCACGACGTCGGCGAAGACCAGCGGCGGGGTGACGATGGTGTGCCAGTAGCCGAGCACCAGGGAGTGGACGCGGGGGTCCTCCAGCCCGAGGCGGATCGTCTTCTCGTAGGTGGAGGGCGGTTCGCCGCCGGTGATGTCCACCGGGTTCCCGGCCGCCCCGAACGGCGGGATGAAGGCCCGGAAGGCCTCGTCCAGGTCCGGCGGGATCTCGTAGAGCGACATCCCGTTGTCGACCACCGCGTCGGAGAGCAGCACCCCCGAGCCGCCCGCACCCGTGATGATCACGATGTTCTCGCCCCCGGGCGCGGGCATGACCGGCAGGGCGCGGCCGTACTCCAGGAGTTCGGTCAGTCCGGGTGCGCGGACCACGCCCGCCTGGCGGAGGATGTCGTCGTAGACCTTGTCGTCCCCGGCCAGCGCGCCGGTGTGGGACCCGGCGGCGCGGGCCCCGGCGGAGGTCCGCCCGGCCTTGAGCACCACCACGGGCTTCTTCGGGACCACCTCGCGGGCGGCGGCGACGAACGCCCGGCCGTCCTTGAGGTCCTCCAGGTGCATCGCGACGGCGTTGGTGTTCTCGTCCTGCCCGAAGAAGGTGAGCAGGTCGTCCTCGTCGATGTCGGCCTTGTTGCCCACGCCCACGATCGCGGACACGCCCGTCCGCGTGCTGCGGCTGTACCCGAGGATCGCCATGCCGATCCCGCCGGACTGCGAGGTGAGGGCCGTGCCCCCGGCGACGTCGTAGGGGGTGCAGAAGGTCGCGGACAGCTTCTCCGGCGTGTAGTAGTAGCCGTAGATGTTGGGCCCGAGGATACGGACCCCGTGTCTGCGCGCGACCGCGAGGACCTCGTCCTGGAGTTCGTGCTCGCCGGTCTCCGCGAATCCGGACGGGATGAGGATCGCGCCCGCCACCCCCTTGCGCCCGGCCTCCTCCAGAGCACCGGCCACGAACTTCGCGGGGATCGCGAAGACCGCCACGTCCACTTCGCCGGGCACGTCGGTGATCGACTTGTACGAGGTGAGGCCGTTGACCTCGGCGGACTTCGGGTTGACGGGGTGGATGTCGCCCCGGTAACCGCCGTCCACGATGTTGCGGATCACGGAGTTGCCGATCTTGCCCGCCTCGTTGGAGGCGCCGATCACGGCGATGGAGCGCGGCTTGAAGATGCGCTCCATGGACGCCAGGATCTCCTCCCGCTCGAAGGTGCGGGGACCCTCGGCGGGCTCGAAGTCCAGGACGAACCGGAGGTCGGCGGCGATCGCCCCGGACGCGGAGGCGAACACGGGGTTGAGGTCGGCCTCGGCGATCTCCGGGAAGTCCGTGACGAGCTCGGACAGGCGCACCAGCAGGTCGGCCAGGGCGCCCCGGTCCACCGCCTCGGCGCCCCGGACCCCGTCCAGCACCTCGGCGGCCCTGATGTCGCCCACCTGGACGAGCGCCTCCTCCCGGGTGACCGGGGCCAGCCGGAAGGAGACGTCCTTGAGGACCTCCACCAGGACGCCGCCCAGGCCGAAGACCACGACCTTGCCGAACGTGGGATCGGTGGTGGCGCCGACCAGGACCTCCAGCCCGCCCTGGACCATCTGCTGGATCTGCACGCCGTCGACGCGGGCGTCGGGGTCGTGGGCGCGCGCGTTGGCGGTGACGCGTTCGTAGGCCGCGGCGACCTCCTCGGCGCTGTTCAGTCCGATCTCCACGCCGCCCGCGTCGGTCTTGTGCAGGATGTCGGGGGAGACGATCTTGGCGGCCACGGGGAGCCCGAGCTCGGTGGCCAGGGCGGCGGCCTCCTCGGCGCTGCGGGCCAGGGCCTCGCCGGGGACGGGGATGCCGTAGGCCTCCGCGAGGAGGCGGCCCTCGGGGGCGGTGAGCGCGGTCCGGCCCTCGGCGCGGGCCCGGTCGAGGACCTCGCGGACGGGGGAGGGGTCGCGGTCGGAACGTTCGGGGGTGAAGACGGCCATGCGCTCAGATCACTCCGTTCGATGCGAGCTCCGCCAGTTCCTCGGAGGTCAGGCCCAGCTCGTCGCGGTAGATGTCGGGGTTGTGCTCACCGAGCAGGGGGGACCGGCTGACGTCCACCGAGGAGTCGGAGAGGCGGATGGGCGAGGTCACGGTGTGGTAGCTGCCGCGCTCGGGGTGGTCGACCTCGGTGACCACGCCGTTCTCCCTCAGGGTGGGGTCCTCGATGATCTCCCGGGTGGACATGATCGGCCCGCAGGGGATGTTGTGCGCGTTGAGGGCGGAGAGCACGTCCCACTTGGGCAGTTCCCGGGACCACTCCTCGATCAGGGCGAAGGCCTTGTCGAGCCGGCCCAGCCGGGCCTCGGGGGTGGCCCACTCTGGGTCCTCGGCCAGCTCGGGGCGGCCGATGAGGCGGGCGATGGGCGCCCAGCCCGCGGGCTGGATGATCACGTACACGTAGTCGTTGGGTCCTCCGGGCGCGGTGCGCACGGCCCAGCCGGGCTGTCCGCCGCCGGAGGCGTTGCCGGAGCGGGGGACCTCGTCGGTGAAGTCGTCGTTGGGGTACTCGGAGAGGGGGCCGTGCGCGAGTCGTTGCTGGTCGCGCAGCTTGACCCGGCACAGGTTGAGCACCGCGTCCTGCATGGCGACCTGGACGCGCTGGCCCCGGCCGGTGTGCACCCGCTGGTACAGCGCGGCGAGGATACCGGCCACTGTATGCATTCCTGTGCCCGAGTCACCGATCTGCGCGCCCGTGGCCAGCGGAGGGCCGTCCTCGAACCCGGTGGTGCTCATGGAACCACCCATGGCCTGGGCGATCACCTCGTAGGCCTTGAAGTCGGCGTACACGCCCGGCCCGAAACCCTTGATCGAGGCGTAGACCAGGCGGGGGTTGGCCTCCGCGAGCACCTCCCAGGTGAACCCCATCCGGTCCAGCGCGCCGGGGGCGAAGTTCTCCACCAGCACGTCGCTGCGGCGCACCAGGTCGAGGAAGATCCGCTTGCCCTCGGGGCTCTTGGTGTTGAGGGTGATGCTCCGCTTGTTGGAGTTGAGCATCGTGAAGTACAGGCTGTCCACGCCGGGGCGGTCCCGGAGCTGGCGCCGCGTGATGTCGCCCGAGGGCGCCTCCAGCTTGACGACGTCGGCGCCCATCCACGCGAGGATCTGGGTCGCGGACGGTCCCGACTGGACGTGGGTCATGTCCAGGACGCGGACCCCGTCGAGTGCCTTGCCCATGACTCTCCTTCCGGGCTACTTGTACATCGTCTGGTTCATGGTCCCCGGGGCGTACACCTCGGGGTCGATCCAGACGTTGATCAGGGAGGGCTTGCCGGACTCGCGGGCGCGGAGCAGGGCCGGGCCGATCTCGGCCGGGTCGTGGACCTCCTCGCCGTAGCCGCCGAGCATCTTCGCGAACTCGGAGTAGCGGACGTCGCCCAGGGTGTTGCCGAGCTCGCCCCGGTCCGCGCCGTACTTGGCGATCTGGCCGTAGCGGATCTGGTTCATCGAGGAGTTGTTGCCGACGATCCCCACGAAGGGCAGGTCGAAGCGGACCAGGGTCTCGAAGTCCCAGCCGGTGAGGCTGAAGGCGCCGTCCCCGAAGAGCGCGACCACCTCCTTGTCCGGGCGGGCGTACTTGGCGGCCATCACGAACGGGACGCCGACGCCGAGCGTGCCGAGCGGGCCGGGGTCCAGCCAGTGGCCGGGTGACTTCGGCTGGACGACCTGGCCGGAGAAGGTGACGATGTCGCCGCCGTCGCCCACGTACACGGAGTCCTCGGTGAGGAACTGGTTGATCTCGTTGACCAGGCGGTAGGGGTGGATCGGGGTGGAGTCGGAGGTCAGCAGGTGCGCGCGCTTGTCGAGCGCGGCCTGCTCCTGGGTGCGCAGCTCCTCCAGCCACCCCTTGCGGCCCTGCGCCCCGGTGTCGCCGTAGCCGGAGACGGCCTGGAGCGCGGCGGAGAGGATGACGTCGGCGTCGCCCACGATGCCGAGGTCGATGTCGCGGTTCTTGCCGACGGTGGCGTAGTTGAGGTCGATCTGCACCACGGTGGCGTCGGGGGAGAGGCGCTTGCCGTAGCCCATCCGGAAGTCGAACGGGGTGCCGACGATGATGATGAGGTCCGAGTTGCTGAACGCGTAGCGCCGGGAGAGCTGGAAGTGGTGCGGGTCGCCGGGCGGGAGGGTGCCGCGTCCCGCGCCGTTCATGTAGGCCGGGATGTTGAGCGCGCGGACCAGTTCGACAGCGGAGTCGGTGGCCCGGGTGGTCCACACCTGGTTGCCGAGCAGGATGCTCGGCCGCTCGGAGCGCACGATCAGCTCCGCGAGGCGTTCGACGGCGGCCGGGTCGCCCGCCTGGCGGGTGGAGGCCCGGTAGTGCCCGGCGGCGGGGACGCGCGCCCGCTCCACGGGGACCTTGGCGTCCAGCACGTCGCGGGGGATCTCCAGGAAGGACGGACCGGGGGCGCCGTTGTTGGCCTCGCGGAAGGCCATGGAGACGAGATCGGCGACGCGTTCGGTGTGCGGGACGGTGGCCGCGAACTTGGAGATCGGGTTGATCATGTCCACGTGCGGCAGGTCCTGGAGGGAGCCCATCTTGTGCTGGCTGAGGGCGCCCTGGCCGCCGATGACCAGCATGGGGCTCTCGGCGCGGTAGGCGTTGGCGATGCCGGTGACGGCGTCTGTCGTGCCGGGGCCCGCCGTCACCACCGCGCAGCCGGGCTTGCCGGTGATTCGTGCGTAGCCGTCTGCGGCGTGTGCGGCGACCTGCTCGTGCCGGACGTCGATCACGTCGATGCCCTCGTCGGCGCAGCCGTCGTAGATGTCGATGATGTGGCCGCCGCAGAGTGTGAAGACGACGTCGACCCCCTCGGCCTTGAGGGCCTTGGCGACCAGGTGGCCGCCGGAGATCGTGCTGCTGTCGCTGTTCGTTTCGGTGGGTACCTTGCCTTCGGCCATCGGTACGACGACCCCTTTCGTGCTGAGGGTGCGGAGCGTGTGATCCGTGAAGATCGGATACTGTATACCGTGTGCATCACATTGGAACACTCCGGCGCCGCGCTGTCCAGACCCCGGGAGACGGACTTGTCCCGGCGCCCGGGGGGAGCGTCCGGATGGGCAGGGGGCGGCGCAGGCGTGCGGCCAGGAGGGCGGCCACGGCCGTGAGCAGGCCGGAGGCGGCCAGGACCGGGGTGTGCGCGGTGTCCGGGACAAGACTGAGGAGGACGGTGGCGCCGCCCACGCCGAGCAGTCCGCCGACCGCTTTGGAGCCGTGGACCAGCCCCGCGAGGTCCGCCGAGCGGGCGGGATCGTCCTCGCCCGGAACGCGGAACCGGGTGGTCCCGCCGATCCGCGGGGCGCCACGGTGCGCGTCCGTGCCACCGTGCTCTCCCATGCCACCGCGCTGCCCCCGGCGTCGACCGGCGTTCCGGTGTTGGCCGGTGCCCCCGCGCTGGCCGGTGCCGAAGTGCCCTTCGGTGATCGCGCGGGTCAACGGGTAGCAGGCGCCGGTACCGGCGCCCACCACGAGGACGGCGGTGACCAGGAGCGGCAGGGGGCCGTCCGGGGCGGAGGCGGCCAGGGCGGCCTGCCCGAGCGTGGTCGCGGCCAGCAGCACGGTCAGGGTCCGGCGCCGACCTGCCCGCTCGGCCGCCCCACTCGCGGCGAGCCGCCCGACCCCGCTGCCCACGGCGAACGCCGTGACGGCCACCGCGACCTGGGTCGGATCGCGGCCCAGGCCCGACAGGACCGGTGGGAGCACCACCAGGGTGAACAGCCCTACCGTCCCGGACAACGCCACGATCGCGTGCAGGGCGTGCAGGGAGCGCCCGCTCGCCCAGGCCTGGCCCGCGGTGAAGTCGCGCGCGGCCGGGGGGTCGGCCCCGCGCCGCAGTGCGGCCGCGCGGGGGTCGCTGCCCGGAGGCCACCAGCACGCCGGGGCCCCGCGCTGACCCGCGCCGCCCGCCACACCGAGGACGAGCACGGCCACGGCGAGGACGGTGGCCGCGGTGCCCGGGTCGCCGGAGGGCGGCCCCAGCGCGAGAGCGGGCAGGAGCGGAACCGAACCCAGGGCGAAGGCCCCGCCCACGGCGCCCAGGCGCACGGTGTGCCGGTCCGGGAACCACCCGCCCACCAGGTCCACGCAGGAGTGGTAGACCAGTCCCGCCCCCACGCCGCCGAGCAGCCCGTACCCCGCGACGGCGGTCAGCGGGTCCGTGGTGTGCCCGACCGTGTACACGGCCACGGCGCAGAGCGCCGCCCCCGCGCAGATCGCCGTGCCCGGGTGGAGCAGTCCCCGGGTCCGGAGCAGGCGCGGCACCGGGGCGAAGCAGCCCTGGACGAGGGCCCAGACCAGGAACGGGGTCAGCGCCTGGGCGGGGGACCAACCGTGCGCCGCCGTCAGGAGGGGGACGGCCGCGCCGTAGCCGAACTGGAGGACGCCCACCGCGGCGACCGCGAGCAGGGCGCGGGCCAGCAGCACGGACCTCGGTGCTCCGGTGAGCAGGCGGGCGGAGGGTCCGACGGTGTAGCGCCGCCCCCGCCAGTCGAGGACGTCGGTGACCGTCGAGGGGCCGGGCGGGGGCTCCGGTTCGGCTGGGGCGGGCCGGGGCGGTGGTCCGGGCAGATGGCGGGGGAACATGGCGACCTCCTTGTATGCAGTATGCAAAGTCCAGGAGGGCTTGTGAAGGGGCATCCCGCTCACCATGCCTATTGAATACTGCATACAATATGGAGTATCACTGGAAGGGGGGCGACGAGCGGACGGAGGAGGAGCGTTGGATCTCCACGAGTACGAGGCCAAACAGATCTTCGGTGAGTACGGGGTCGCTCTGGTCGAGGGCGAGATCGCGGACACCCCCGAGCGGGTGGCGTCGGTGGCCGGTCGCCTCGGCCGGAGGGTCGTGGTGAAGGCCCAGGTCAAGACCGGTGGACGTGGCAAGGCCGGCGGTGTGAGGGTGGCGGAGGGCCCCGCCGAGGCCCGGGCCCGGGCGGAGGAGATCCTCGGCATGGACATCAAGGGCCACACGGTCCACCGTGTCCTGGTCGAGGAGGCGAGTGACATCGCCGAGGAGTACTACTTCTCCTTCCTGCTCGACCGCGCCCACCGTGAGTTCATCTCGATCTGCTCGGCGCGGGGCGGGATGGAGATCGAGGAAGTCGCCGCGGCCGAGCCCGACGCGGTCGTGCGCACCCCGGTCGGTCCCCAGGGGGTGGGACGTGAGGAGGCGCTGGGCATCTGCGCGGCCGCCGGACTCCCCGAGGAGGTCCGGGACCGCGCCGCCACGGTCATCGCCGCCCTGTGGGAGGTGATGGTGGGCGAGGACGCCACGCTGGTGGAGGTGAACCCGCTGGTGCGCACCGCCGACGGCCGGGTGGTCGCCCTCGACGGCAAGGTCACCCTGGACGACAACGCGGCCTACCGTCACGCCGAGCGGACCCCGTTCACGCACGGCGCGGGGACCGACGAACGCGAACTCCGCGCCCGGGAACGCGGTCTGAACTACGTACGGCTCGACGGCGAGGTCGGCGTCATCGGCAACGGCGCCGGACTCGTGATGTCCACCCTGGACGTGGTCGCCCGCGCCGGGGAGGAGCACGGCGGCGTGCGCCCCGCCAACTTCCTCGACATCGGCGGCGGCGCCTCCGCCGAGGTCATGGCCAACGGCCTCGACGTGATCCTGGGGGACCCGGCCGTGCGGAGCGTGTTCGTCAACGTCTTCGGCGGGATCACCGCCTGCGACGCCGTCGCCAACGGCGTCGTGCAGGCCCTCGAACTCCTGGAGAGCCGGGGAGAGGACGTCGGCAAGCCACTGGTCGTGCGCCTGGACGGCAACAGCGCCGAGCAGGGGCGCCAGATCCTCACCGCCCGCGCCCACCCGGCCGTGCGCCAGGCGGACACCATGGACGGCGCCGCCCGGCTCGCCGCCGAACTCGCCGCGCGGAACTGACCGGACCCGCCCCCGCAGACAGGAGAAACCCCATGGCCATCTTTCTGAACAGGGACAGCAGGGTGCTCGTCCAGGGCATGACCGGTGCCGAGGGCACCAGGCACACCCGGCGCATGCTCGCGGCCGGGACCAGCGTCGTCGGCGGTGTGAACCCGCGCAAGGCCGGTCAGAGCGTCGACTTCGACGGCACCGAGGTGCCCGTCTTCGGCTCCGTGGCGGAGGGCGTCAAGGCCACCGGCGCGGACGTCACCGTGGTCTTCGTGCCGCCCCGCTTCACCCGGGACGCGGTGGAGGAGGCGATCGACGCCGAGATCGGCCTGGCCGTCGTGATCACCGAGGGTGTTCCGGTCCACGACACCGCCGCCTTCTGGAGCCTGGCCGCCGCACGTGGCAACCGCACCAGGATCATCGGCCCCAACTGCCCCGGCCTCATCAGTCCGGGCCAGTCCAACGCGGGCATCATCCCGGCCGACATCACCGAGCCCGGCCGCATCGGCCTGGTCAGCAAGTCCGGCACCCTCACCTACCAGCTCATGTACGAACTGCGGGACCTCGGCTTCTCCACGGCGGTGGGGATCGGCGGCGACCCGATCATCGGCACCACGCACATCGACGCCCTGGCCGCCTTCGAGGAGGACCCGGACACCGACGTGATCGTGATGATCGGCGAGATCGGCGGCGACGCCGAGGAGCGCGCGGCCGCGTACGTCCGGGAACACGTCTCCAAGCCCGTCGTCGGCTACGTCGCGGGTTTCACCGCGCCCGAGGGCAGGACCATGGGCCACGCCGGGGCGATCGTCTCCGGCTCCTCCGGGACGGCCGCCGCGAAGAAGGAGGCCCTGGAGGCGGCCGGGGTGCGGGTCGGCCGGACCCCGAGCGAGACCGCCCGCCTCGTCCGGTCCGTCCTAGCGGCGGTCGAGAACCGAGAGGAGGGGGACGGTCTCGCTCCGGCGACGGCGTCCGCGACCCCATGACGACGATCCTGAAACCCGGTACCGAGTGGGCGACCCTGTACGCCCGGTGCCGAGAGGCGGCCCCGGAGGCCTTCGGACCCGACAGGGTGCACAACCGCTGGGGCGGCCGGTGGCGTGTCGACGGACAACCGCGCGTCTCACACTCGCCGGTGGACGGTACCGAGATCGCCGGACCGCCCATGCTCGACGCCTCCACGGCGGCGCGGGCCGTGGCGGAGGCGGCGATCGAGCACCGTGCCTGGGCCGGGGTCCCCTTGGAGGAACGCCGTACCCGTGTGCGTGCCGCGGTCCGGTCCTGGGGCGAACACCGGGACACCCTGGCACTGGCGCTCGTCTGGGAGATCGGCAAGCCCTGGCGGCTCGCGCGCCAGGACGTCGACCGCGCCATCTCCGGGGTGGAGTGGTACCTGGACGGGATCGACACGATGATGGACGGGAGGCGGGCGCTGGAGGGCCCCGTCAGCAACATCGCCAGCTGGAACTACCCGATGAGCGTCCTGGCGCACGCGATGTGTGTCCAGGCCCTCTCGGGCAACGCGGCGATCGCCAAGACACCCACCGACGGCGGGCTCGTGTGCCTCACCCTCGCGGTCGCCCTGGCGGTGCGCGAGGGACTCCCGTTCACCCTGGTCGGTGGCGGCGGGAGGGACCTCGCCCCGGCGCTGGTCCGCAGCCCGGAGATCGGCTGTGTGTCCTTCGTCGGCGGCCGTGACACCGGAGGCCGGGTCGCCGCCGACCTGGCGGACCTGGACCGGCGCCACATCCTGGAACAGGAGGGGCTGAACTGCTGGGGTGTGTGGGAGTTCGACGACTGGGAGGCCCTCTCCGGCCAGATCCGCAGGACCTTCGACTACGCCAAGCAGCGCTGCACGGCCTACCCCCGGTTCGTCGTGCAGAGGTCCCGCTTCGCCGACTTCCTCCAGGCGTACCTCGCTGCGGCGGCGGGGGTGCGGTTCGGCCACCCCCTCGCGGTCGCGGACCCGGGGGAGGACCTGCCCGAACTCGACTTCGGGCCGGTGATCAACGCGGCCAAGGCCAAGGAACTCCACGACCGGGTGTCGGAGGCCGTCGCGGGCGGGGCGGTGCCCCTGTACCGCGGCACCCTGGCCGACGCACTGCTGCTGCCCGGACAGAACACCGACGCCTACGTGGCCCCCGTGGCTCTGCTCGAACCGCCGAGGTCCTCCCCGCTCTTCCACGCCGAGCCCTTCGGGCCGGTCGACACGATCGTGCTGGTCGACACCGAGGCCGAGCTCATGGCGGCGATGAACGCCAGCAACGGCGCCCTGGTCGCCACCCTCTCCTGCGACGACACCGACACCGCCGTGCGCCTGGCGGCCGGGGTGCGGGCCTTCAAGGTCGGGGTCAACCGCCCGCGCTCGCGCGGCGACCGCGACGAGCTCTTCGGCGGCTGGGGCGACTCCTGGCGCGGAGCCTTCGTGGGCGGTGAACTCCTCGTGCACGCGGTCACCCGGGGGCCCGCGGGCGAGCGGTCGCCCGGTAACTTCCCGCACCACACGCTTCTCCCCGAGGGGTGGGAGGGGGCGGTGCGGTAGGGAGCGCGGCGTTCCGCCGAACACTCCACGCGGCGTGACGAACGGGCCCGGAGGGTGCGACCCCTCGGGCCCGTGGGGGGCAGGGCCCGGCCCCGGGAGCATCCGCGCTCGCTGCCACGGCGAGAGCGTTCGGAAGGACGGGTCCCGGTGAGAGGCCGCGCGGTCGAATCGACCGGACACCGCGACGGGGCGGCGGCACTCGTGCCGCCGCCCCGGGGTGAGCCGGTGTCGGACCTGGTTGGTGCGGGGGGCTGGAACGCGCCAACCAGGTCCGCGTCTACCGTTCCGGAGGGCGCGTGGCCCCTGGGGCCGCCGAGGACGCGAGCGTCCTCTCCAGGAGAACGCGATGCCTTCCGGTGTAGACGTTCATGGAGCTGCCGCGCAGGAAGCCGACGAGCGTCATGCCCGCCTCCGTGGCCAGGTCGACAGCGAGGGACGAGGGGGCCGAGACGGCGGCCATCATCGGGATGCCCGCCATCCACGCCTTCTGGACCAGCTCGAAGGACGCCCGCCCCGACACCATGAGCACGGTCTCGCTCAGCGGGAGGCGGTCGGAGCGCAGGGCCCAGCCGAGCAGCTTGTCGACGGCGTTGTGCCGCCCCACGTCCTCGCGCGCCGCCAGCAGTTCGCCCTCGGAGGTGAACAGCCCGGCGGCGTGCAGTCCGCCCGTGCGGTCGAACACCCGCTGGGCCTCACGCAGGCGGTCCGGGAGGACGGTGAGGGTGGGCACGTCGATCCGGAGGCCGTCGTCGGCCACCGACCACCGCGCCTTGGTGCGCACGGCGTCCAGGCTGGCCTTGCCGCACAGCCCGCACGAGGACGAGGTGTAGAAGTTGCGCTCCAGCGAGGTGTCGGGAAGCGCCACCCCCGGGGCCAGGGACACGTCCAGCACGTTGTAGGTGTTGGACCCGTCCGCGGTGGCCCCCGCGCAGTACCGGATGGCGGTGACCTCGGACCCCTCGGAGACCACCCCCTCGCTCACCAGGAACCCGGCGGCGAGGTCGAAGTCGCTCCCGGGGGTCCGCATGGTGATGCTCAACGGGGCGCCGTCCAGCCTGATCTCCAGCGGCTCCTCCACCACGAGGGTGTCGACGCGTTCGCTCTCCACACCCTCCCTGATCCGGAGGACCTTCTCACGGGCGGTCACCCGTCCCATTCCCCACCACCGCCTTCCGGTGCACGAGTGCGTTTACTGGTCTACTCTTCCCGACATTCGGTGTCGAGGGGACGAAGCGTCAAATCGGCGTATGGAGGACAGACCGCCGCAAGGGGTCCCGGTCGCCGCCCCGGGCCTCAGCCGTCCCCGCGCCGCTGGACGTGCTGGAAGCCGAATCTGCCCTTGATACAGAGGTTTCCGTGCGTCACCGGGTTGTCGTGCGGCGAGGTCACCTTGACGATCTCGTTCTCCTGGACGTGCAGTGTGACGTTGCACCCGACCCCGCAGTAGGTGCAGATCGTGGTCGTCTCGGTCTGGCTCTCCTCGTCCCACGTGCCCGCCGCGCGCATGTCGAACTCCGTGGTGAACGACAGCGCCCCGGTCGGGCAGACCTCGATGCAGTTCCCGCAGTACACACAGGCCGAGTCGGGGAGCTCCACGTCGTGTTCGGTCGAGATCCGGGCGTCGAACCCGCGCCCGGCCACCCCGATCGCGAAGGTGTTCTGCCACTGGTCCCCGCAGGCGTCCACGCACTTGTAGCACATGATGCACTTCGAGTAGTCGCGCACGTAGAGGTCGTTGTCCACCTTGGCGGGTTGCTCGACCGTGGCGGCCTCCGCGCCGTCGCCGGGCTCGTGCTCGCCCGCGCGCCGGGCGTCGCGGACCCCGAGCGCCGCCGGTTCGGCCCGGGGGCCGAACCGCTCCGGCTCCGCCTCGTAGCGGTCCATCCACCCGTCGACCTTCGGAGTGGTGGACAGGTCCACCGAGGATCCCAGCAGTTCGAGGACCAGCTTGCGGCTGTGCCGCACGCGTTCGGAGTCGGTGGCCACGCTCATGCCCTCCTCCAGCTTGCGGGAGCAGGCGGGGGCCAGGGTGCGGGCGCCCTCCACCTCCACCACGCACACGCGGCAGGCGTTGCGGGGGGTCAGGGTGTCGCCGTGGCAGAGCGTGGGCACTTCGGTGCCCTCGGCGGTGCAGGCCTCCAGGACGGTGGTGCCCTCGGGGACGCGGACGGTCGCGCCGTCGATGGTCGCGTCGATCAGGCGTCGGGGGGTGGGCAGGAGTACGGGGACGGTCATCGGGCCTCCTCGGTCGCAGCCCGGTCGCCCGGGACTGGGGTGTGCGCGGGGTCGGGGTTCCGTGGGTGGTCGGGGTCCGGGGCGCCGGTGCCGTCGGGGTCGGACCCGGAGTAGAGGCCGAGCCGGTCGATCGCCGACTCCACGGCGTTCCACGCGGTCTGGCCCAGGCCGCAGATGGAGGCGTCCCGCATGGCCCGGCCGACCTCCCGCAGCAGCGGTAGCTCCTGGGCGGGGGAGGCGCCGGAGCGCAGCCGCAGCAGCGACTCCTCCTGGCGGACCGTGCCGACCCGGCAGGGCACGCACTGTCCGCAGGACTCGTCCCGGAAGAAGGCGGCCACGCGGGCCAGGGTCGCCCCGAGGTCGGCGGTGTCGTCCAGGACCAGCACCACGCCTGAACCCAGCGAGGTCCCGGCGGCCCGCGCCCCCTCGAAGGTCAGCGGGATGTCCAGTTCGTCGCCCCGGACGAAGGTCCCGGCCGCCCCGCCCAGGAGCACGGCGCGGATGGACCGCCCCTCGGGCATGCCGCCCGCGGCCTCGACGAGGTCGCCCAGGGTGGCCCCGAAGGGCAGTTCGTACAGGCCGGGGCGGCGCACTCCGCCGGAGACGCAGAACAGCTTGGGACCGGTGGAGCCGTCCGTGCCCACGGCGGCGTACGCGGGACCGCCCATGAGGAGCACGGGGAGCACGTTGACCAGGGTCTCCACGTTGTTGACCGTGGTCGGTTTGCCGAACAGCCCCTTCTCCACGGGGAAGGGCGGCTTGGTGCGGGGCTCGCCGCGCTGTCCCTCGATGGAGCCGAAGATGGCGGTCTCCTCGCCGCAGATGTAGGCGCCCGCGCCCCGCCTGATCTCGATGTCGAAGGAGAATCCGGACCCCAGGACGTCGGGGCCCAGCAACCCGCGCTCCCGGGCCTGGGCGAGGGCGTTCTCCAGGTGGCGCAGCGCGCGGGGGTACTCGCCGCGGATGTAGAGGTAGCCGGTGCGGGCACCGATCGCGTATCCGGCGACGGTCATGGCCTCGACCACGGAGAAGGGGTCGCCCTCCATGAGGACCCGGTCCTTGAAGGTGCCGGGTTCGCTCTCGTCGGCGTTGCACACCAGGTAGTGCGGGGTGTCCGGCTGCTGGGCGGTGGCGCTCCACTTGCGGCCGGTGGGGAAGGCGGCGCCGCCCCGGCCGACCAGGCCGGAGTCGGTGACCTCGCGGATCACCCCGGCCGGGCCGAGGCGCAGGGCCTCGCGGAGCGCCGCGTACCCGCCCGCCGCGCGGTAGTCGTCGAGGCTGAGGGGGTCCACGCGGCCGATCCGGCTCAGCAGGACGTGGTCGGGGGAGCCGGCGTCGGGGACGGCGGCGGCCGGGTCGGGTTCGGGCGCGCCGCCGTGGAGCGGTTCGGACGCGTAGGTGGTGGCGCCGGGGGCGTGGCCGTCGGGGGAACGGCCGTGGGCGGAGACTGGGGCGGCGGTGTGCTCCGAGCCGTGGGCGCTGGGGTCGGTATCGGCGGTGTCCGCCGGGGCGCGCGCCGTGGTCGGCGCCTGGGCGTCGGAGACGCTGGTCGCGGAGCCCTCCGTGGGCGGGGCCGCCGCGAGGGAGTCCAGGGCGTCGGGGGTCGCGGGGGCGGCGACGGCGTACCGCGCGGGGCTCCCGGCTTCGAGGGCGAGCGCGGCGGGGGCGCGTTCGCACATTCCCAGGCAGGGGCTCTCGTGCCACGTGGTGCCGGGGGCGTCGGGCGGCCCGTCGGAGTGGCCGCCGGGCGGGCCCAGGCGCGCGGTCAGGCGGTCGCGGAGCGCGCCCGAGCCGGAGGCGGCGCAGGCGATGTCGGTGCACAGGTGCACGACCCGGCGGGGGCGCTCGTGCAGGGCGAACATCGCGTAGAAGGAGGCCACGGCGTAGGCCTCGGCCGGGGGGACGGTCAGCCTGCGGCAGATGTGGTTGAGCGCGCCCCGGCTGATCCAGCCCACGCGGTCGTTGACGGCGTGCAGGGCGGGCAGGAGCAGGTCGCGCTGGTCGCGTGCGGCGTGCCCGCCCCGTGCGTAGCGCAGGTCGGAGTCCTGACGGGTCCCGCCCTCCCAGCCGGACGCGGGCGCCCCCAGGAGCGTGTCGACGGCGTCGCGTTCGGCGTCGGTGGCCACCTCGTCCAGAAGTCGCAGGTCCACGCCCGGATCACCTCAATCGTGTGTAAGACAGATCACAGGATTCTGTATACAGAAGACAGTAAGATGGGTGTTCCGGATTGACAACCCTCGTTCCCCAAGGAGTTCGGGGCGGGGGCGGACCTTCCGGGCGCGCCGGGCGGACCGCCCCACCGGGGCTGGTGGGACGGTCCGCCTTCGCGCGCGAGCAGGACCCTCAGCCCGGCACCTGGTCGGGCACCTCGCGGCGCAGCTCGGGAGGGAGTGGCCCGACCCGCTCGATCCGCACGGCGGCGGCCTTGTACTCGGCCGTCCCCGCGATCGGATCGGTGGCGTCGATGGTGAGCAGCTGCGTGTCCACCTGGTGCGGGAAGTGGAAGGTCATGAACACCAGACCGGGCCGCATGGACTCGGTGACCGACGCCGGGACCAGCACCGAGCCGCGACGCGAGGTCACGCGGACCGTCTCGCCGTCCTCGATTCCCAGCTTGGCGGCGTCCTCCGGGGACAGGTCCAGCAGTTCGCCCCGGCGCAGCGGCGAGGAGAAGCCGGAGGTCTGCACACCGGTGTTGTAGTCGTCCAGGCGGCGGCCGGTGGTGAGCCGGAACGGGAAGTCCTCGTCCAGCAGGTCCACCGGCGGCGAGTGGCCGACGATCCCGAACGGGGCCGGTTCGCCGCGCTCGACCGGGTCCTTCGACCACAGCCGGGAGTGCAGGTAGCTGGGCTCCAGCGTGTCCTCGGAGTAGCAGGGCCACTGGATGCCGTCGTGCTCGGCCAGGCGCGCGTAGCTCATGCCCCGGTGCATGGGGGACAGCGAGCGCACCTCGTCCCAGATCTCCTCCGCCGAGGGGCGTTCCCAGTCGTGTCCGAGCCGGGTCGCCAGCGCGCACATGATCTCGATGTCGTCCCTGGCGCCCTCCGGCGGGTCCAGGGCCTTGCGGACCAGCTGCACGCGGCGCTCGCTGTTGGTGAAGGTGCCGTCCGACTCGCACCAGGCCGCGCTGGCGGGGAGGACGACGTCGGCGAGCTCGGCGGTGCGGGTGAGGAAGATGTCCTGGACCACCAGGTGGTCCAGGGCCCGCAGGCGGGCGGTGGTCTTGTGCGTCTCGGGCTCGGACTGGACGGGGTTCTCACCGATGACGTAGAGGGTCCGCAGCTCGCGCTCCTCCATCGCCTCGAACATCTGGGTGAGGTTCAGACCCTTGCGGCCCTGGATGGAGCGGCCCCAGGCCCGCTCGAACGGGGCCCGGACCTCGTCGTCCAGGATGTCCTGGAACCCGGCCAGGCGGTCGGGGATGGCGCCCATGTCGCCGCCGCCCTGCACGTTGTTCTGGCCGCGCAGCGGGTTGAGGCCGGATCCGTGCCGCCCGACGTGCCCGGTGAGCAGGGAGAGGTTGATCAGTGCTCGGACGTTGTCGGTGGCGTTGTGGTGTTCGGTGATGCCGAGGGTCCAGCACAGCTGGGCGCGTTCGGCGCGGGCGTAGGTGTGGGCGAGCTCCCGGATGGCCTCTGCGGGGACACCGGTCTCGGCCTCGGCCGCGGCGAGCGTCCACGGCTCCACCAGGGCGCGGTACTCGTCGAGCCCGCTGGTGGCGCGTTCGACGAAGGACTCGTTGGCGAGTCCGGCGTGCAGGATCTCCCGGCCCACGGCGTGCGCGAGCGGGATGTCCGTGCCCACGTTGAGGCCGAACCAGCGGTCGGCCCACTCGGCGGTGGGGGTGCGGCGGGGGTCCACGACGAAGAGCCGGGCCCCGTTGCGCACGCCCTTGAGCACGTGCTGGAAGAAGATCGGGTGGGCGTAGCGCGGGTTGCCGCCCCAGACGACGATGAGGTCGGTGTCCTCGATCTCCGCGTAGGAGGAGGTGCCGCCACCGGAGCCGAAGGCGGCGGACAGGCCCGCGACGCTGGGCGCGTGGCAGGTGCGGTTGCAGGAGTCGACGTTGTTGGTGCCGACGACGACGCGGGTGAACTTCTGCGCGACGAAGTTCATCTCGTTGGTGGCCCTGGCACAGGAGAGCATGCCGAAGGAGTCGGGTCCGTGGCGTTCGACGCCCGCCCGGAAGCCCGCCGCCGCGCGGTCGAGGGCCTCCTCCCACGTGGCCGGACGGAGTTCTCCGTGTTCGCGCACGAGGGGTCGGGTGAGTCGGTCGAGGGGGTTGGAGTGGTCTGCGGAACGACGCATGTGGCCTCGCTCGGGGTTCGTGGCCTCAAAGGGAATACTGTATGCAATGTGGAGTGAAGGGGCAATGGTGTGGAGATGGGTGCTAGGTCAGGGCGGGTGCGGAGACCCGCTGGTTGAGCAGTCCGGCCACGGCGTCGACCGCGCGCAGCGTGGGCGCCGGTGCGCCGGTGAGGTCCGCCAGCTCGACCACGGCGGACAGGATCACGTCCAGCTCCATCGGGCGGCCGCGTTCGAGGTCGTGGAGGGTGGAGGTGCGGTGGTCCCCGGTCCGCTCCGCGCCCGCGAGCCTGCGCTCCACGGAGACGTCGGTGCGCACGCCCAGCCGGGCGGCCACGTCCAGGGTCTCGTTCATCATGGTGCGGGCGAGGTCGCGGGTGGAGCGGTGACGGCAGATCTGGGCCATGGTCGAGCGCGTGAGCGCGCTCAGCGGATTGAAGACGATGTTGCCCATGAGCTTCACCCAGACGTCCACGCGGAGGTCGGGTTCGACCGGGCACCTGAGCCCGCCCGCCGTCATCGCCTCGGAGAGGTCGCGGCAGCGGCGGGAGTCGGAGCGGTCCGGTTCGCCCAGGGAGAAGCGGGTGCCCTCGATGTGCCGGACCACCCCCGGTTCCACGATCTCCGTGGCCGCGTAGACCACGCAGCCGACGGCGCGTTCGACCGGGATGGCGCGGCTGACCGCCCCTCCCGGGTCCACGCTCTCGATCCGGTGACCCGCGAGCGGTCCCTCGACTCCGTGGAAGTACCACCAGGGGATGCCGTTCTGAGCGGCGACCACGGCGGTCGCCGGGCCCAGGAGGGGACGCAGCATCGGCCCGCAGTCGGCGTAGTGCTGGGCCTTGAGGCCGAGCAGGACGGCGTCCACGGGGCCGACCTCGGCCGGGTCGTCCGTGGCGTGCGGGTGCGCGGTGAAGTCGCCACGGGGGCTGAGGACCCGGACTCCGCGCTCGCGCAGGGCGCGCAGGTGGGCGCCCCGGGCGATGAGGTGGACGTCCGCTCCGCCGCGGTGCAGGGCGGCCCCCGCGTAGGCGCCGATGGCACCGGCGCCCAGGATGGCGATGCGCATGAGGACTCCTTCCTATTCCATACTGTATACAGTATGCTCGCTCGCATCCGTCCCCTCACCACGGCAGGGAGAGAAGGAATGCCCGACTCGGGTGCCTGGGAAACTTCTCCGCTTCTTCGTGACCGCCGCCCCTCCGGACACCACGCGCCCACCCCCTGGCCCCGGGCCCGCGAGCTGGCCAGGGAGGTCGGAGCCGGGGGAGGGGCGGAGGCCGAGGACGTGCCCCTGTCCGCCGCCCGGGGGGCCACCCTGGGCGCCGACCTCGTCTCCGCCATCGACGTCCCCGTCCTCGACAGCGCCGCCATGGACGGATACGCCGTCTGTGGCGAGGGCCCCTGGACCGTCGTCGGTCGGACGCTCGCCGGGCATCGCGGCCCGGTCGTGCGCCTGCACCCGGGGGAGGCGGTGGAGACGGCCACGGGTGCCGTCACGCCGGACGGGACCACCGCCGTCCTCCCCCACGAACACGCCACCCTCGCCCGCCTGGGGGAGGACGGCACCGCGCCGGAGGGTGCGCCCGGGAGACGGGCCGACGAGGCGGGGCGACCGTTCCCGCCGAAGGGCGCGCCCCGGTGGGGAAGCGGCCGGACGCGGGCCCCCCGGCCGGGGCCGCCCGGACAGCCCGGCGTGCTCCTCAGCGGCGAGGTCGTTCCGGGGCGGCACCTCCGGCGCCGGGGCGAGACCACCCGGGCCGGGACGGTGGCCGCGCGCGCGGGCAGCCCGGTCACCCCCGCACTCCTGGGGTTGGCCGCCAGCCTGGGCCGTGACACCCTCACGGTGCTGCGCCCGCGCGTGCGCGTCCTGGTCACCGGCGACGAGGTGGTGGGCGAGGGGGTGCCGCGCCCCGGCGCGGTCCGTGACGCCATCGGCCCGATCCTGCCCGGGCTGGTGGCCTGGGCGGGCGGGCGCGGCGAACCCGGCGTCGCGGTGCCCGACCGCGCCGGGGCCCTGGAGGAGCGGCTGGACGCCGTGGCGGGGACGGACACCGTGGCGGTCTGCGGCTCCTCCTCGGCGGGTCCCGCCGACCACCTGCGCCCGGCCCTGACCGCCCTCGGGGCGAGGTTCGTGGTCGACGGCGTGGCCTGTCGACCCGGACACCCGCAGCTGCTCGCCGTCCTGCCCTCGGGCGCCGTGGTCGTGGGGCTGCCGGGCAACCCCGGGGCCGCCCTCGCCGCCGCCCTCACCCTGCTGGTGCCCGTGCTCAGCGGGCGCGCCGACCGGCGGGACCCCGCGCACACGGGGCGGCGGGTCCGGCTGGTCGGGGACGTGCTCCCGCACGCCCGCGACACCCGGCTGGTCCCGGTGCGGGTCAGCCGCGACCTCGCGGTGGAGCTGCCCGCGAGCGGCTCCGCCGACCTGCGCGCGGCCGCCGTGGCCGACGCCCTCGCGGTGGTCCCGCCCGGCCGGGTCCCCGGCCTCGTCGAACTCGTCGGGGTTCCGGCGTGACCCACGCACACACCGGACTTCGTACACTGTCTACAACGACTCTGACCGTGCAGCCGGACACTGGAGACTCCTCATGCCCTCGGAGGGATTGAACGCCGTCGCGGGACGCATCCAGCGCCCGGTTCCGCTGCGCGAGGCCGTCTACGAGGCGATTCTCGACCTCATCACCACCCGTGCGCTCTCCCCGGGCCAGCACCTGGTGGAGACCGAGCTGGCCCGCACCCTGGGGGTCTCGCGCCAGCCGGTCCGCGAGGCCATGCAGCGACTCAGCAACGAGGGGTGGGTGGACCTGCGGCCCGGCTACGGGGCGTTCGTGCACACCCCCACCGAGAGCGAGGCGGACCAGCTCCTGGCCGTGCGCGCCATGCTGGAGGCCGAGTCCGCCCGGCTCGCCGCCGAACACGCCTCCCCGGAACAGATCGGCCGACTGCGCGAACTGGTCTCCACCGGCCGCACCGCCGCCGAGCGGGCCGACACCGACGCCGTCGTCAAGGCCAACGCCGACTTCCACCGCACCGTCACCGAGGCCTCCGGCAACCGGGTGCTCACCGAGCTCGCCGCCCAGGTGGACCGCCGGGTCCGCTGGTACTACGCCCCGGTGGCCCGGATCCGCGGCTCCGCCTCCTGGGACGAGCACGAGCAGCTGGTCGAGGTCATCGAGCGGGGTGACACGGCTCGGGCCCGCGAGCTCATGAGCGAGCACACCGAACGCACCCGTCGCACCTACCACGAGGAAGTCGACGGCACCCAGACCTGACCCCGTGGTGACCCGTCTGACCGCCCACCCCGGAAGCACCGCCTCCCGAGGGTGGTTGTAGGTTGCGTACCCGAGACTCCGGACGAGGCGCGCCGTACCCGGTCAAGACAAGACGGCGCGAACCACAGTTCGCACGTCTGGGAGGTACCAGTCATGGCCTGGGTCGTTCTCGTGATCTCCGGTCTTCTCGAAACCGCGTGGGCCGCCGCGCTCCACTCCTCACAGGGCTTCACCCGCCTGTGGCCCTCGGTGATCTTCGGTGTCACCCTCGCCCTGAGCATGGCCGGTCTGGCCTTCGCCCTGCGCACCATCCCCCTCGGCACCGGCTACGCCGTCTGGGTGTCCATCGGTGTCGTCGGTACGGCGCTCATCGGCATGTTCGTCCTCGGTGAGGGCTTCAGCGTGCCCAAGGCCCTCTGCCTGCTCGCCATCGTCGCTGGCGTCGTCGGACTGAAGGTCCTCCACTAGGACCCGCTCCGAGGAACACGCCCCCGTCTCCCGTCCGCCGTGGTTCGGTGCCCCGGCGGACGCCCCACGCGGTGTTACTGTGCCGCCATGACTGTCGGATCCGTCGCCCAGTGGGTCGTGAACGCCGTCGACCCGCCCGCACTCGCCCGCTTCTGGGCCTTCGTGATCGGTGGGGAGGTCGAGCTCCAGGCGGACGGCTGGGCCGTCCTCCACGGAGCCGCGGGCCAGCCCCGGCTGTCGTTCCAACCGACCCCGGAGCTCAAGGCCCGCCCCAACCGCGTCCACGCGGACGTGATCGTCGAGGACCTCTCCGCGTCCGTCCGCTCCGTCGTGGACCACGGCGCCACCACTGTGGGGGAGGTGGTCACCGAGGAGGAGGGTTCGTTCCAGGTTCTGCGTGACCCCGAGGGCAACGAGTTCTGCCTGGTCGAGCCGGACCCCCAGGGCTCCTGACCGCACCCTTCGCGCTACCTCCGGGCGAGGCGGTAGCGGCTGCCGTCGTCCTCACGCTCCAGGAAACCCTCCTCGACCAGGTAGCGGCGCAGGGCGGAGGGGTCGTCGAAGCAGGTCAGGAGTGCCGTGTTCACCTGTTTCTCCGTGTACTCCAGTTCCGGAGCGAACAGGCGCCCGGTGACACGGCCGAGGGCCGCCAGACGCAGCTCGCGGCGGGCGGGCATCGAGGTGAGCCGCCCCTCGTGGAAGAGCGCGTCCACGGGGTCGGTGACCCGGGCCCCCTCCTTGTGCTCGCGCATGGCCTCGCCGAAGACTCCGGGCACGGCGACGATCCGCGTGCCCTCCTCGCGTACCAGCCCGTCCCGGAGGAGCCGGGACAGGTGTCGGGCGGTTCCCCGGACCTCCTCCCGGTCCAGGCCCTCGGGCCCGGAGGTGACGACCCTGGCGAACAGGGACAGACGTTCGGGGGCGGAGAGCGACGACACGAGCTGAGCGGGGTGCGGCACGGCGGTTCCTCTGGACGGAGGTCGATCGGACCCCGTCACAGTAGGAGCCGCGCCGCGACCCCGGCCAGTGAATATCCGTCCGGAACCGTCGGTCAGGCCCGCTCCAGGATCTCCTCCACCACGCGGCCCACGCCGTCCTCGAAGCTGGACGGGGCCACCCTGAGGCCGAGAGCGGGGTCGAGCAGGTCACGGTGCCCGCTGCTCATCGCGTACCCGGTCCCCGCCCAGGTCAGTGAGGAACGGTCGTTGGGCATGTCCCCGAAGGCCACGACCTCCTCGCGGTCCACCCCCCAGCGCTCGCACAGCATCGCCAACGTGCTCCCCTTGTTGACCCCGACCGCGCTGATCTCCACCAGGCCCGCCCCGCCCGAGTAGGTCGGCTCCGCGAGCGTGCCGACGGAGTCCACGGCGGCCTCGTACATGCGCTGCACCGGGTACTGGTTGGACCGGGCGATGAGCTTGGTGACCGGGGTCGCGGCGGTCAGCAGGGCGTCGGTGCCCTCCAGCACGCCCCTGACCCACTCGCTCCGGATCCACGGCTCCAGGTGGTAGTCGGTGTCGTGGTAGAAGTCCGTGCCCGTCTCCACTCCGAACCCGAGGCCGGGCAGGGAGTGCCGCAGCCGCTCCACGATCGTTCCCGAGGTGTCGCGGTCGATCGCCCGCACCAGCGGCTCGGCCTCCCCGGGCAGCTGGGTGTGGGCGCCGTTGCCGCAGACCACGGCGGCGCAGTCGAACATGGCGGCGAACGCTTCGGTGGTGCGCGGCGGACGGGCGGTCACGATGACCACCCTGATCCCGGCCTCCACGGCGGCGGTGAGGGCGCGGTGGTTGCGGGGGGATACCAGGCCGTTCTGGTCGAGGAGGGTTCCGTCAAGGTCGGTGGCGATCACGCGAGGAAGGGCCATGGGCACATTATGGCGTCGGGGAGTGACGGATTCGAAGGGGTTTCGGGTCATCTCACACCCGGGGCCCGTACGCCGGGAACACCGTTCGTGCCGCCGCCAATTTCTGTCTTGCGGGCGTCCAATCTTGCGAAAACCCGGTTACCCGGCCGAGGCGGTCGGGCATCCCCTCTCCCGGGTTCCGGGACGGAGTGCGCGCTCGGAGACCCGGCCCGTGCTGACGCCGTACCCATGGAGCAGGCATGTCCGAGAACAAGGTGGTCCTGGAGAGGGAAGCCCAGGAGTTCGCCGACGCCAACGCCAACGAGCCGTTCATCTACCAGATCCCTCCCGAACAGGGCCGGGACGTCCTGGAGGGTGTGCAGAGCGGTGAGGGGGTGCCCAAGCCGGAGATCACCGAAGAGTGGATCACCGTCGAGGGCGGCCCGACCGGCCAGGTGCCCATCCGGATCGTCCGTCCCGCGGGCGCCACGGGCGTCCTGCCGGTGATCCTCTACGTCCACGGCGCGGGCTGGGTGTTCGGCAGCGCCAACACCCACGACCGGCTGGTTCGTGAACTGGCCACCCGTACCGGTGCCGCCGTGGTCTTCCCCGAGTACGACCGCTCACCGGAGGCCAGGTACCCCACCGCGATCGAGCAGAACTACGCGGCCGCCCAGTGGGTCGTGCGCCACGGCGCCGAGAGGAACCTCGACGGCGGCCGGATGGCGGTGTGCGGTGACTCGGTCGGCGGCAACATGGCCACCGTCCTGACGCTCATGGCCAAGGAACGCGGAGACGTCGCCTTCCGGGGGCAGGCGCTGTTCTACCCGGTGACCGACGCCGACTTCGACACCGAGTCGTACCACCGGTTCGCCTTCGGGTACTTCCTGAACAGGGACGGCATGATCTGGTTCTGGGACCAGTACACCCCCGACCCGGCGCAGCGCGCGGAGATCCACGCCTCGCCGCTGCGGGCCTCGCTGGAGGAGCTGCGCGGACTGCCGCCCGCGATGGTGCTCAACGGCGAGGCCGACGTGCTGCGCGACGAGGGCGAGGCCTACGCCCGCAAGCTGCGCGAGGCCGGAGTGCCGGTGACGGCGGTCCGCTTCCAGGGCATGATCCACGACTTCATGATGGTGGACAGCCTGCGCGACACCCACGCGAACCAGGCGGCCCTGGTGCTGGCCGGGGACTTCCTCGGCGACGTCCTCGGCACCCGCTCGTCGGTGCCCCGCCAACAGGCCGCGCGTTCCACCGGCGCGGGGGTCCGCTAGACCGTCCCGGGCGCGCGGCGTGGGACGAGGGTGAAGTCCGGACGGGGCGGGCACGCCGTCCGCCCCGCCCCCGGCACGGCCGCGCGCTCCGTCGGAACGTCACACACGACAGGGGTCGAGCATGAACATGTTCACGCGCGGGTTCCAGGGTCGGCGCACCGCCGAGTCCGACCGCGTTCCGCCAGGGCAGTACCGGACCGACGACTTCCCGGTGTTGAGCGTGGGCCCCACGCCGCGCGTCGACACCGACGACTGGACCTTCACCGTCACCGCCGAGACCGGTGCCGCCCACAGCTGGACCTGGGACGAGTTCCTGGGACTTCCCCAGGAGCGGCCGCACGTGGACATCCACTGCGTCACCCGCTGGTCCAAGCTCGACACCGACTGGGTCGGCGTCTCCCTGGACACACTGCTCGCGGACGTGGAGAGCACCGCCGAGTACGTCCTGGCCCACTCCTACGGCGGCTACACCACGAACCTGCCGCTGGAGGACCTCACGGACGGGCGGGCGTGGGTCGTGCACACCTTCGACGGGGAGCCGCTCGCCGCCGAGCACGGCGGCCCCGCCCGCCTGCTCGTACCCCACCTGTACTTCTGGAAGTCCGCCAAGTGGGTGCGGGGCCTGACCCTGACCCAGGAGGACGAACCGGGGTTCTGGGAGCAGGGCGGGTACCACGACTACGGCGACCCCTGGCGTGAACAGCGTTACCGGGGAGACTGACCGATGCCCTCATGGACGCCGGCGGTCCTGGAGTCCGACCGGTGGGAGACCCCCACCGCCCGCACACTGGTGCTCTCGGTGCCCGGCTGGACCGGGCACCGGCCCGGACAGCACGTGGACGTGCGGCTGAGGGCGGAGGACGGGTACACCGCCGAGCGCTCCTACTCCGTCGCGTCGGCCTCCGGGCCGGACCGCCTGGAACTCACCGTCCAGCTGGTACCGGACGGGGAGGTCTCCCCGTACCTGGTCCGGGACTTCCGGCCCGGGGACCGGGTGTGGGTGCGCGGACCCCTGGGGGGTTGGTTCGTCTGGCGGTCGGACGACACCGACCCCGTCGTGCTCATCGGCGGCGGCTCCGGTGTCGTCCCGCTCGCGTCGATGGTGCGCGAACGCCGACGAACCGGGAGCCGGGCCCTGTTCCGCGTCCTGTACTCGCTGCGCACACCCGAGGACCGCTACTACGCCAAGGAGCTCGGCGCCGCCTCGGACCCGGGCGTGGACGTCTTCCTCGCCTACACGCGGGAGGCCCCGCCGGGCTCGGCGCGCGGGCCCGGGCGGGTGGGCGTGGCGGACCTGAACACCCACGGGTTCCCGGCCGAGTTCGCCCCGCGGTGCTACGTGTGCGGACCCACCGGGTTCGTCGAGACCGTCGCGGACGCGCTCGTCGCGCTGGGCCACGACCCGCGCGGGATCCGAACCGAACGCTACGGCAGCGGAGGCGGACGATGACCGAACCGACCCACCTGGACGGGAACGTGCTCGCCGGTCCCCTGTCCGAGGTCTTCAGCGTGGACCTGACCACCGCCGTGCGCCGATGCGCCGTCTGCGGGGACGAGGGCGTGTGCGCCCAGCTGCTCGTCTACGCGGACGGACCCGGACTGGTCGCCCGCTGCCCGAACTGCGCCGTGCTGGTGCTCCGTCTGGTGCGGACCCCGCGGGGAGTCGTCCTGGACCTGGGCGGGACCGGCTGTGTCACCATCCCGATCCCGGAGGCGCGCTGAGGCCGGGACGACCGTCGGCCCTCGGGGGCGTCGGCCGGTGCGGGGCCTCCTGAGGGGGCCCGGGGGCGCGCGGGGGCATGACGGCCGGGACACGCTCGATCACCCCGCCACGGAACACGTCGTACAGGTCCAGGGTCTCCAGGTGCACGTATCCGATGTGGCAGTCGCAGGTGGTGAGCGGGCACGGGCTCGGACCGAGGGCGGCGGCGAAGGACCCGTCGTAGAGGTTGCCGAGCGGGGTGTCCACGAAGTGGCAGCGGCGCACCTCGCCGTCGCCGTCGACGGACAGGACGCCGTCACCCGTGCGGCAGGCCGCCCCCAGGCTCGGGTGCGGGTCGCGGCTGTAGTGGAAGTGGGGGTCGATCGCCTGCCAGGCCTCGGCCTCGGCGTCCGTGTAGGTGAGTCCCTCGGCGGCGTTCACCCAGAGGTAGACGTCCTCGGGGAGGTCGGCGCGCATGCGGCGCGCGGCCGCCAGGTGTTCGGGCTGGCCCACCACCCCCACGCTGAACCGGACCCCGAGCGCGGTGAGCGCGCGCGCCTTGCCGAGGAAGCGGTCGTGTGCGACCTCCCCCGGGTGGTAGGTGGTCCACAGGGCGACGGAGGCGAGGTCGCAGCCGGACAGCCAGGCCGTGCGGCCGCTGAGGTTGGTCTGGATCGCCACCCGCTCCACCTGCGGCAGGTGGCTCAGCCGGATGAGGGCGCGGCGGTACCAGGAGCGGGTCAGACCCTCACCCCACGGTGTGAACAGCACCGAGAAGCGCGTGCCGGGGCGCCCGGCCACCCAGTCGGTGAAGCGTTCCAGGGCGGCGCGGTCCGCCCGCAGGGTCTCGGGTCCGTCCCGGCGCTTCGCGAAGGGGCAGTACGGGCAGTCGTAGTCGCAGCTGGCCAGCGGACCCCGGTACAGGAGGGTCAGGTGGTCGGGCAGGGCGGTGTCCGGCCGCCGTCGCAGCGGGTCGGGCAGGTCCACGGTGGGGCTCACGACGCCTCGTACTCGGCGGTCAGGCGGTTGACGCGGGGGGAGAAGAAGTCGGGACCCACGGAGTCGGAGTGGGCCAGTCCCTCCTCGGTGAGCCGGACCGTGTCGGAACCCGGGGCCCCGTCCTCCAGCCAGCCGCGCTCCGCCAGGGCCGCGAACTCCGCCGGGAGGTGCGCGGCCGGGTGCGCACCGAACCTGGCCGCGTAGTCGGCCACCTCCAGCCCCTCCACGCGCAGCAGAGACTGGAGCACGTGTCTGCGGCGCCGCTCGTCCTCGTCCAGCACGAACCCGACCTCCGCGCGCGCGAAGTCGGCGGCGTCGCGCGCCACGTAGTCCGCGATGATCGACCGCACCCGGCCCACGCCCACCGCGTAGTCGAACGAGTAGTGGGTGGTGCCCGTGTAGGAGCGGGCGCCGCAGCCCAGCCCCACCATGCCGTCGGTCTGGCAGCTGTGGTCCGGAGCGGAGGCCAGCGGTTCCGGGGCGTCGGCCCGCCGGAACATCCGCATGGACACCTGCTCGTAGCCGCGCTCGCGCAGGTGGTCGCGCCCCTGTCGGTACAGCGCCAGCCGGTGGTCGTCCCAGGCGCGGGCACGGCGGCCCAGCCCGGTGAGCGGCCGGACGTACAGCGGGTACAGGTAGATCTCCTCCGGTCCCCAGGAGAGCGCCGTGTCCAACGAGTACTCCCAGGTCCTGGGGGTCTGGCGGTCGATGCCGTAGATGAGGTCCAGGTTGAGGTCGGCCCCGGCGTGCTCGCGGATCGCGGCCAGGGCCCGGTCCACCTCGGCGCGCTTCTGCGGCCGACCGGCGGCGTGCGCCTCGGAGTCGAGGAAGCTCTGCACACCCATGCTGATCCGGGTCATCCCGCGCGCGTCCAGGACCTGGAGGCGGTCCGGGGTGGCGGTGGCGGGGGAGGTCTCCACGGACACCGGGACCGTGCGCGGGTCGAGCGGGAAGTGGCGTTCGACGGTGTCGTAGACCCGGGCCAGTTCGTCGGCGGTGAGGTAGGTGGGGGTGCCCCCGCCCAGGGCGAGACGCGCGAACGCGGTGTTCTCGGGGAGGCACGCCGCGACCGTCTCCGCCTGGCGCTCGAACGCGTCCAGGTAGGCCGTGACCTGCTCGGCCGGGGGCGTGGATCGGGTGAAGAGGTTGCAGAACCCGCAGCGCATCTCGCAGAACGGCACGTGCGCGTACAGCGAGAGCGCGCGGGTGTCCTCGCGCATCCACAGGTCGTACAGGTGGGGGCGCTCGGTGAAGGGGCGGTAGGCGCTCTTGTGGGGGTAGGCGTACACGTACGAGCGGTAGGGGGAGTCCGCGCGGACGGGCTCGGCCCTCGGTGTGACGCTCACGCGGGGCTCTCCTCGGTGCCGTGGCCGTGGGGCAGGACGGCGTGGGTGTAGGGGACGGTCCAGACGGTCTCGTGGCCGATCCGGTGCCCGGTGTGGCCGTCCTCGCCGTAGGCGGTGCCGTGGTCCGAGCACACGATGGCGAAGCAGGGCCGACGGGCCGACATCGCGGTCAGCAGCGGGGGCAGGTGGCGGTCGACGTACTCCAGGGCGGCCGCGTGGCTGGCCAGGGTGTCTCCGTCCTCCCGGGTGGCGCCGGGCAGGTGGAACCAGTTGGGCTGGTGCAGCGCGGCGACGTTGAGCAGCAGGAACAGCGGCTGCTCGGCGGGCACGGCGGCGGTCACCTCCGCCGCGCGGGCCACCTGGTTCTCGAAGGAGTGCGGGTCGGCCACGCCGAACGACTCCTCCCAGTGGCTCTCCGCGAACAGGTTCGGCAGCACCGACCCGAGCTCCGACCTGCGGTTGAAGAAGCCCGTGCCGCCCACGCAGGCCGTGTGGTAACCCTTCCGGGCCAGCCCGGAGGCGAGGTCGGCGGTGTCGAAGGTCCAGGTCCCCGGCGCGGTGGAGACGCTGCCGGGGAAGGCGGCGGCGAACAGGCGCGGGTGCGGCCCCGGCGCGGCGGGGGTCGGCAGGAACCCGGCGAGCATGGCCAGGTGGGAGGCGTAGGTGAAGCTCGCGGGGGAGTGCCGTTCCTCCCACCCGCCGGGCGGCAGGAGCCGGGCCAGGTTCGGGGTGCGTCCGGCCTCGGCCAGCTCGACCGCCACGTCGTGGCGCAGGGTGTCCAGGGTGAGGAGCAGGATGTCGTGCGTGCCCACCACGGTGTTCATGTCCGGCGTCGGGAGCTCGGAGGTGGCGTCGGTGGTCAAGGGCGTCCCCCGGAGAGTGCGTGTTCGGACGTCGGGCGCGGTGCCGGGAGGGGGAACCGGCCGGTGGCGAGGGCGTGCAGCTGTTCGGCCTGGGTGCTCCGCCCCTCGTGGAGGACCCCGGGCAGGAGGTCACCGAAGGCGTTGACCTCGCAGACCGTGAAGCGGCGCCAGCCGGGGGAGACCAGCAGGTCCACCCCGGCGTGCAGCGTTCGCGGGAAGACCCGGGCGGCGGCCTCCGCCGTGGCCGTGGCCGCCCGCCAGGCGTGCGGGCCCATGCTCTCGCGCAGCGCCGACAGGTCGCCCCGGGCGTTGCCCAGGTGCAGGTTGGTCATGGGGGAGCGCGAGGAGCGCACCACCGCGTGCGTGGCCCGACCGGCGACCACCAGGACGCGCAGGTCGATCACCCGCCCCTCGAACCCCGCCTTGGGGACCCAGCGCTCCACGTGCAGTCCGTCGGGGGCGAGCGCGTCCACGATCGCCGCCACGTCGGCCTCGTCGGTGCGGGTGCGCGGCCGCAGCACGTTGTACAGCTCGACCGACCCGCCCTCGCGCACCAGGTGGGCCGAGGTGACCGCCCGGATCCGCCCGCCCGGGGCGGTGGCCAGCGCGACCACCCCCGAGGCCGACGAGCCGTGCGCGGGCTTGACGAACACCCTCCGCCAGCCGGCCCCGGCCATCGCGGAGCGCAGGGACGCGTATCCGGTCACCGGCCCGGGCAGGGCCGGGGCGACCGGCACCCCGGCCGCGGCCAGCCTCGCGTGGCAGCGGCGCTTGTCGCACAGGTCGGCCAGGTCGTTCACGTCCTGGAGGAGGTGTGCCCCGGGGGTGGCCGCCACGGCCTCGGACAGCCGCCCCAAAGCGCGGACGAACCCGCGGTGCTGATCGGCCCCGCCCTCGACCCGGTGGAGGTCGGGATCGTGCCGCCAGCCGCGCAGCAGACGGGCGGTGGCGACGTCCTCGCCCGCCGAGTCCACGCGCACCAGCGCGCCCTCGGGCAGGGTGACGGGACCGGCCGCCGGGTCCGCGAGGTCGCGCCAGGCCAGCGGGACCGGGGCGGGGAGCCCGGCCGCCCGCGCCGCCTCGGTGAACAGCGCCAGGCGACGGTTGCCCGGAACGCACACCACCACCAGCGGACGGTCGAGCGGCGACCGGTCCCGGGTCACTCGGAGACCGCCGTGTAGTAGGAGAGGCCGCCGTCCGCGTAGGGGTTCTCCTCGGGTTCCAGGCGCCCGGAGAGGTCGTGCACGACCCCCGAGGCGGTCAGGGCGGCCCCCAGCCTGTCGGCCATCTCCTCGGACAGGTAGTGGTGGTGCAGGTCGAGGCGGCGCAGACCGTGGAAGACGGGGGTGTCCAGCAGGATCCGGGCGCCCCGGTCGGTCATGGCCCCGAGCGACAGGTCCAGCTCCGAGAGGCTCCGGGTGACCGGGGCCTCGGCCAGGGCCGCCACGCAGTCGTCGGCG
This sequence comes from Nocardiopsis sp. NPDC058789, assembly GCF_042745575.1. Taxonomy (NCBI): domain Bacteria; kingdom Bacillati; phylum Actinomycetota; class Actinomycetes; order Streptosporangiales; family Nocardiopsidaceae; genus Nocardiopsis; species Nocardiopsis sp. NPDC058789. The sequence goes on along the minus strand of NZ_JBHYOW010000017.1, from coordinate 42,466 downwards.
TTCTCGGCGTTGCGCAGCCCCAGGGAGCGCAGCTTCGGGAACGCGGTCCCGGAGAGGAGCGGGGCGAGGTCCGCCTCCGTGGTGTGCTCCCCGGCGTACTCCTCCGCGCCCAGCCACAGCTCCAGGTGCTCCACCTCGGGCAGGGGCGCGGCGCACACGGTCCGGACGACCTCGGGGCGCAGCCCGCCGGACTGCACGGTCAGGCTCCGGAGGCCGTGGGGCTCGGTGATCGTCAGGTCGAGGCCGGCGCTCCCGCCGCGCACGGTGAACGCCGTCAGGTGCGGCAGCGCGGTCAGCAACGGGCCCAGGTCCCCGTGCTCGATCCAGGAGATCTCGTTCTCCTCCCGCGTGACGTCCCCGAAGAAGAGCGACCGCAGGCCGGTGTACGCGAACACGCGGCCGACCAGTTCGTCGAGGAGGTTCCCGGTCACCCGGGCCTCGTCCTCGACGTGCCCGACGACCAGGGCCCGGACCTCGTCCCGCGGGACCAGCCGCTCGAACTCGTCCAGGTACTCGGAGAGGGTCTGCGCGGTCCGCTGGTGGTAACCGGGTTCCTCCGCGCGCAGTCGCCACGCCACCGATCCGGGGGCGGCGATCGCCGCGAAGAGCGGTTCGTACGAGGACGGCAGGTCGGGGTGGCGCTCCCTTCGGTTGCTCGCCCACGACATGGCGATGTGGAACTCGGTGCGGAGGGCCTCCCACCCGGTGAACTCCACCACGGGGAGGCCCGCGTACTCGGTCAGATGGCTGCTGTTGGGCATGGGAATCCTGTCGGGGGTGGGACGGGGACGGGGACGGGGGCGGTCACGGCGGGGCTCACTCCCCGACGGCCGGGTAGTAGTCGACGTCCTCGTCGGTCGGGGACCCGCGCCCGTCGGAGAGGTCGACGCGGACCCCGGCCCGCGTGAACGCGGCCCGCACGCGCTCGGCCCCCTCCTCGCTCAGGAAGTGGTGGTGCAGGTCCAGGCTCTCCAGGTGCGCGAGGGCCGGGACCGAGGCCAGCAGGTGCTCGACGTCGTCGTCGCGCAGGGTGCCCAGGGAGAGGTCGGCCGAGCGCAGACGGGAGGTGAGCGTGGCCTCCGCCAGGGCCCGCACCCAGTCGCCGGTGCGCCAGGAGTTGCGCACTCCCAGGTGGTGGAGGGCGGGCAGGGCCTCGCCCCGGAGCAGCGGTGCGAGGTCCTCGACGGCGGTGTCGCCGCCGTAGTCGGCGACACCCAGCCACAGCTCCAGCCGCTCCAGCGCGGGCAGGTCTGCCGCGACGATCTCGCGCACCACCCGTCCGGGCAGGCCGCCGCTCTGGACGGTGAGCGAGCGCAGGGACCGGTGGCCACCGACCGCGAGGGACAGCGTCTCGCCGCCGCCGTAGGTCTCACCGACGCCCCGGACGGTCAGCTCCTCCAGCCTGGGGTAGGCGTCGAGCAGGGGAGCGAGGTCGCACTGGTGGATCCAGGAGATCTCGTTCTCCTCGAAGGTGATGTCACCGAGGAAGAGCGAGCGCAGCGCGGGGAAGGCGTCCGCGTGACGGACGAGCGCGTCGCGGGCGTCCACGGAGGGGACCTCGCAGTCGTCCTCCAAGCCCCAGTCACCGATGACCAGCGCCGACACCCGCGACGTGTCCACCTCCGCGACGAACCGGTCCAGGTAGGGCACGAACTCCTCGGCGTAGCCGGCGAGGCGCAGCCGCCACGCCACGGAGCCGGGGTCCTCCCTGGCCTCCTCCATGCGCACGTGCTCCGAGGAGCGGGGGCGGGTGCCCCGTCCGGAGCCCGGACGTGTCCCGGCGAGGTGGAGGTAGTGCTCCTCCGCCTCCGCGTCGAGGAACTCGACCACGGGGAGTCCGGCGTGCTCGGTGAGGTGTTCGCGGATCATGGAGGGGAGCCTTCCGTCCTGGCCGAGGGGTGTGCCACAGGTTCTAGCAGCGGAGGGTGACAGACCGGCGTGGGGCACCCGTCCCGGACCGTCACGGCGGCTCGGTGCGAAGGCCGTGAACGCCCCGATGCGGGCGGATTCCTCTTTCTTAGCAGCTGACAAGGGCGATCCGGACTTGTCCACAGGTGTGGACACGGGATCTCCGCCGACCGGGCGACCCGCCGCCGGGACCACGGCGGTGCGGCAGGACAACGGCGGATCGCGATGTGAAAGTGGTCGCATGGCTACGCACAGTGAACTCCGTGACTTCTGGGAACACCGGCTCGAAGGCGACTGGACCGAGAGCGGCGTCGGCTACCGCGCCCTCGGACGGCCCTTCAACACCTGGATGTACCGGGTGCGCGAGGAGGTCTTCCTCCGCGAGGTCGGCCAGCTGGGGCTGGAGGGCGCCAGCGTGCTCGACGCGGGCAGCGGCACGGGGTTCTACGTGAGCCAGTGGGAGCGCCTGGGTGCCGGCGACGTCACCGGCTGCGACATGACCGACGCCGCCGTCGAGCGCCTGCGCGGCCGGTTCCCGAACCACCGCTTCCTCCGCCAGGACGTGTCCGAACTGGACGCCTTCGAGGACGCCAGCTTCGACGCCGCCTCCTGCATGGACGTGCTCTTCCACATCACCGACGACGACCGGTACGCCGCCGCCTTCCGGTCCCTCGGCCGGGTCGTGCGCCCCGGCGGCACCCTGGTGATCTCCGAGAACTGCCTCCAGCGTCCCGAGCAGCGCGGAGAGCACCAGGTCAACCGGACCCTGGAGACGATCGCCTCGCTGGCCGACAAGGCCGGGTTCGACATCGTGCACCGAGTGCCCATGCTGATGCTGATGAACGCCCAGGTCGACGCCTCCCTGCCGTGGCGCAAGGTCTGGGGCGGGGTGCTGCGCGCCGCCACCGTCACCGCGCCGACGGGGTGGCTCGCCGGGGCGCTCCTGTACCGCGTGGACCGCAGGCTCGTGCGCGGTCGCCGGGAGAGCCCCACGACCGAACTCCTCGTGCTCCGCCGCCGCGAGGACACCTGATCCCCGGACCCCGAGGAGACACCTGGTCCCGGGGGTGACCGACCCCGGGCAGTAGGTGACTTTCTGTCCTGGTTCGGGACGAACGGGGGGTGAAGTCGAGTTCGCCCCGGAACGCGGTTCGTGCCCGGGACCGGGGCGGGCGCCGGGTTACGGTGGTGCTCCACCTTGGTGCCGGGTGGCCGCCGTTCCGGGGGTGCGGCGGACGGTCCGTTCGGGAGGCGACCGCATGGTGACACGCTCGACCATCACGACCTGGGTCAGACGGGGGCTGCTGGGGCTGCTGGCCACCCAGGTCGCCGTGGTCGCGACCCTCGTCGGTATCGACCACTGGCGCAAGCGGGTGCGGCCGCACCGGGCCAACTTCCCCCGCACCGACCCCGCCTCGGTGCCGGTGGGCGAGACCACCGCCACGGTCTACACCTACGGTGAGGACCTGTTCGAGGACATGCTGTCCGCGATCCGGGGCGCCCGCCACCGCGTCCTGTTCGAGTCCTTCATCTTCAAGTCCGACGCGGTGGGACAGGAGTTCAAGGCCGCGCTGATCGAGGCGGCCGAGCGCGGGGTCGAGGTCTACGTGATCTACGACGGCTTCGCCAACCTCGTGGTACCGCGCTCCTTCTTCCGCTTCCCGCCCTCCGTGCGGGTCATGCGCTACCCGGCCTTCCGCCCCGGCGTCCTCCTGCTCAACGTGCGCAAGTCCGGCCGCGACCACCGCAAGATCCTCACAGTGGACGGGGAGACCGGCTTCGTCGGCGGGTTCAACGTGGGCTCCACCTACGCCATCGAGTGGCGCGACACCCACCTGCGGGTCGTCGGCCCGGTCGTGTGGGAGCTGGAGAACGCCTTCGTGGACTTCTGGAACACCAACCGGCGCGCGGACCAGCCCGAGCTGCGGGGGATGGGGGAGGCGGAGTGGGACTCGCGTATCCGCGTCCACCGCAACGTCCCCGAGCTGATCATCTTCCCGATCCGGGCGATGTTCCTGGAGGCGGTGGACCGGGCCAAGGAACGGGTGATCTTCACCCAGGCCTACTTCATCCCGGACCGCGAGCTCGCCAACGTCCTCATCGAGGCGGCGGGTCGGGGCGTGGACGTCAACGTGCTCGTTCCGGAGAACTCCAACCACGTCGTCGCGGACTGGATGGCGCGCGGCCGGTACTCGGAGCTGCTGCGAGGCGGGGTGCGGCTGTGGCTCTACGAGGACGCCATGGTGCACGCCAAGACCGCCACGGTGGACGGCCGGTGGAGCACGATCGGCACCGCCAACGTGGACCGCCTCAGCCTCACCGGCAACTACGAGATCAACGTGGAGATCTTCGACGAGGGCGTCGCCCGGCACCTGGAGAAGGTCTTCGAGACCGACCTCACCAACGCCCGCGAGCTGACCGAGGAGGAGTGGCGCGGGCGCCCGTTCGCGGCCAAGTTCAGCGAGATCGTCCTGGCCCCCTGGCGCGGATTCCTGTGAGCTCGGCCACCTGAGCGCGGTCCGCGCCGCAGGGTCCGGTTCAGACGTCCTTCGGGGACAGTCGCGGGAACTTCCTGGGAAAGAAGCGGTCCGGGTCGGCCCTGCGGGGCCGGGGCCCGCCCCAGTGCTGCGGGCCGGGTTGGGGGTCCCTCTTCAGTGCCCCGGAGATCGCGGAGGGCGACCCGCCCCGCTGGCGCCCCCTGGTGTCGGCCCCGAGTTCGTCCATGTCGTCCCCGTCCGCCATCCGGCCACCCCCGTCCGTGCTCGCGCACGTCTCCTGCCTGGACCTTCGCTGTCCATGATGGCTCGGAAGGGCGCGGGCGCCGTCGCCCGACACGGAGGGGTCCGCCAACTTTCTCGTGACCCCGGAGCGTCTCGTGGGGACTTGTGACGTCTTGACGGTGTCGGGACGGATTCCAGACGCGGGAAAAGACGAAGGGCGCCCCTCTCGGTGGAGAGGGGCGCCCCTGCGTCGAGGCGGCCCCAGCAGGATTCGAACCTGCGACACCCGCTTTAGGAGAGCGGTGCTCTATCCCCTGAGCTATGGAGCCATGGGTGATCCCGTGGCCGGACGTTACCCGGCCACGGGGCCAAGCCTAACCCAGGATGGGTGTGCGTGGGGTGTCGATTGGTGTTGGAGGGTGCGGCCGAGGCACTCTGCGTGCGCGGCACAGTACGCTGACCTACGATTGGTTGTCCTGGTTGCGGTGTGATGTTGTTCATTTCGCGTGTCGTGATGAGAGCCGCCCGCGCGCTTCGGTCACTCTGGGCGGGCGGGTGTGATCGGTCACCGCACCCCGACGACCAGGCCTTCTTCCAGAGGCCGTGCGAGACGGCCGGAAGGGCGGCGACCAACCGTCCACGGGTTCGGCCGTCGGGCCGTACGGTCCAGTGTGTCCGCATGTGGACATGTAGTACGTTGCCTTGCGGCCACGAGTAGGTGTTCGAGGAAAATGCAGCCGGAGGATCATTCGTGCCGTTCACTTCCGAGTCGGCGCGGCGTAGGTCCCGCGCACCGGGTAGCGGGGTGCTGACCGTCCTGGGGGCACACCACCGGGTCCGGATCGCGCAGGCGCTGACACTCATGTTGGTCACGTCCCTGTTCGTCGTGCCGGGGTCCGTACCCCTGGCTCCACCAGCCGAGGCGAGCCTGGAGGACCTGCGCGAGCGCGCCGAGTCCGCCGCCGAGGAGCTGGAGAAGGCGACCGACGAGTACGTCGAGCGCCAGGACGCGCTGGAGGAGGCTCAGGAGGAGCTGATCTCCACGCTCCACGACCTCCAGCAGATCGAGGGCGACCTGAACGAGATGCGCGAGCCTCTCGCGCGCCTGGCCAGCACCATGTACCAGCAGCCCGACGCCGGTGTCCTCGGCATCCTCGCGGCGGGCGACCTCGACGACGACCTCCAGACGCAGTCCTACGCGGCCAAGCTGTCGGAGGACAACCAGGCGCTCATCCAGGACGCCACCAACCTGCGCGAGGAGCAGGTGGGTCTGGCGGGCGAGGCCCAGGAACTCCAGACCTTCACCCAGCTCGAACAGGCCGAGCTCGCCGCCGAGGTGGACTCACTGCGTGAACAGTCCGAGGCGAGCATGACCGAGCTGACGGACGAGCTGGAGTCGCGCGGTCTGGACCCCGAGGCGTACATGGCGGCCGCCGACTGCGACCCGAGCGCGGCCTCGAACGCGGGCGGCTACCCCAACGGGCTGCTCCCGCAGGAGGCCCTCTGCTCGCTGTACGACGACAAGTTCCTGAGGGCCGACGCCGCCGTCGAGTTCCTCCAGCTGAACGTCGAGTACGTGGAGGAGTTCGGCGAGAACATGTGCATCACCAGCGCCTACCGCGACCTGCCGAACCAGCACCGCGTCTACGCGCAGGAGCCGCCCGGCTTCGCCGCCGTGCCCGGCACCAGTAACCACGGTCTGGGGCAGGCGATCGACCTCGGGTGCGGCATCCAGAACTTCCGTTCGGAACGGTGGAACTGGATGGAGACCAACGGGGCCAAGTACAACTGGATCCACCCCGCCTGGGCGAAGTCCAGCCCCTTCGAACCCTGGCACTGGGAGTACGAGGGCTAGGGCGCGCGCTGGTTTCGGACCGGCCCGTCAGGCGATCCGGAGGGCGGCCCCGCGGGGCCGCCCTCACGTGTGTCGCGGCGGGGGCCGTGCGAGCCCCTGAGCGCCCTACGAAACGATCTCCGGGGTGACCTCGCTGGTGCAGTGGGCGCACTTGCTGGCCTTCTTGTTGATATCCGAGAAGCAGTGCGGGCACTCGCGGGTGGTGGCCTCCTCGGCCTTGATGAACTTCTCCATCAGCTTGCCCATGGGCAGGACCACGAAGAAGTACAGGACCGCGGCGGTGATCAGGAAGGAGACCAGGGCGTCCACGAAGGACCCGTACAGGAATCTGCTCCCGTTGATCTCGAAGTAGAGGTCGGAGAAGGTGGGGATACCGCCGAAGATCCCCAGGAGCGGGGTGATGAACCCCTCGGTGAACGCCGAGATGAGACCGGCGAAGACGGAGCCGATGACGACCGCGACCGCCAGCTGCACCAGGTTTCCCTGGAGCAGGAACTTCTTGAAGCCTTCCATGGAACTGCCCTACGTGTTCGTGAGTGGTGGATGCGCCCGGTGGGGCGCCCGGGATAGCTTTCACCACCCCTGGTCATCGGTCAACCGCGAATCGTGACAGACAGTCGCGAGGAGATCGCGTGCCCTGCCAGGGTTCTGGCTTCCTCGCTGGTCGCAGCGATGACGACCAGCGATCCCACCTCCCCGCTCGGACCCTCCTCCGCCGGAACCGCCAGCACCGGCCGGTCCCCGACCACCTCGACGGCCGGTCCGGCCCCGGACGGCGGCCCGCCGAACTCGTCGGCGCCCGTGGCCGCCAGTACGTCCACCCGGCTGCCGGGGGAGAGCAGGCCGACCACCCCTGCGTCGGCGACCCGCACCGGCACCGCGACCATGTCCGCGCCGTAGCGAGCCGCCGGAGGGTCGCTCAGCCGGGCGTCGGTCAGCACCTCGCCCCGGCGCACCGGAGCGTTCAACGTGAGCCCGGCCGTGGGGTCCCCGGGCGAGAGGGCCCCGTCCGGGACGGAGCGCTGGGCCACGACCACGGGGGCGAGGTCGTCCCCGGAGAGCGGTGCGGTCGGGTCGAGGTCCCTCGCCGCCACGAGCACCTCCGCCTCGGGCTGGGGCGGGGGACGCAGGACGAGGACCGCGCAGACCACGGCCAGGGCGGTCAGGACCGAGGCGACGGCGCGGCGGTGACGGTCGAGGAGGCGGAGCGGGCCGCGCCGGTGCCGGAACGGGGGCGGGGGGTGGCTCATGCCTCCAACGCTAGGCCGGGGGAGGTGGCCCCGGAGGGTTGTCCACAGGGCGGATTCGCGCTCGGATCCCGCCGGGTCCGGGAACCCCGGAGACGACGAAAGCGCCGCCGAGGGGCCTCGGCGGCGCGGCCACGGTCAACGGTGCGGTGGCTCAGCTGCTGGTCGCGGCGGTGCTGCCGCTGGTGCTCTTGCTGCTCGACTTGTCGCCGCCGCCCGTGCTGGCGGTGGCGGCGGCGGGGGTGCCGGTGCCACCGGAGTCGGAGGAGGGCTTGGCGGAGTCGGTGGACTTCTCGCTCTTGCCCTCGGAGCCGCCGTCGGTGTTGGAACCGGTCAGGGCGGAGCTGTTCGTGGTGGACTTACCGCTGTCGGTGCGGTAGAAGCCCGAGCCCTTGAAGACGATGCCGACCGCGGAGTACACCTTGCGCAGGCGACCCTCGCACTCGGGGCAGACCGTCAGCGAGTCGTCGCTGAAGCTCTGCACGACCTCCATCTGGGCGTCACACTCGGTGCACGCGTACTGGTACGTAGGCACTGTTCCGGGTCCTCCTTGCTGGCACTCACACCCGTCGACTGCTAAATAGTACGCGTTCGCCGACCACGGCCGCGACAACCCCTCACCGCTGCGGCGCGGAGCGTCCCGTGGGTCGGGCGGCACCGGGCCGAGGGCCGGGGGGAACGCGCGTACCGGGGCGGGTCCGGGACACGACCGCCAGCCATAACGCTCCGCTCCGGCGGCTTAATCCCCTCGGCTCCGCGTCCCCGCCCCCGACCCGCCCCCTCGCTCCGCTTCCCCCGCCCCACGGGCCTCACCCAGGGCGGCCGTCCGGGGCGCCTCCGGGCCAGACCGCCGAGTCCGGGTCGAACACGTGGAGTCCGCCGCCCGGGGTCACGACCGCGTCCACCGGCCGGTCGTGCGCCTCGGCGGGCAACTCGTCCACGAACTCCTCGTCGTGGACCACGGCGATCGCGGGCGTGTGCGGGCCCCTGAGCGGAAGCGCGCGGTCGTAGCAGCCCGCCCCGCGACCCATCCTCGTGCCACGGCGGTCCACCGCCACGGCCGGGCAGATCACCGCGTCGGCGCGGGCCAGCACCTCCGGTCCGTAGCGGTGCCCGGTCGGCTCCACCAGACCGTGCCCGGCCGACGCGAGCCCGTCGGGGCCGTCGTAGGCCGCCCAGTCGAGCGTCCCGTCGGGCAGGAAGATCGGCAGCAGCACGTACGTGCCGCGCTTCCACAGCGCGTTGACCAGGCCACGGGTGCCGGGCTCGCCGCCCACGGAGTAGTAGCAGGCGACGGTCCCGCCCATGGCGAGCCACGGCAGCTGCATGAGGGTGTCGCGGACGGCGGAACCCACGCGGGAGCGCTCCGCCGCGTCCCTCTCCCGCCGAGCGGAGAGCAGCCGGGCGCGGAGCGCGCGCTTGGCGTCGCGGTCGTGTTCGTTCGTGGCACCCATGAGCCCAGTGTGGCACCCGGCCCCCGCCTCCCCGAGGGGTGAACACTCGGTTGCGGTTACCACGACTTCGCCCGAAACGACGGGGACTTCTCGGCCACGGGAAGCCATCGGTCCACGTGCTGGCGGTTGTCTGTCCTAAAGTGCCGTTCATGAGCGCCGACACCGACCAGAAGCGACCCCGCACCGACGCCGCCGTGACCAAGGCGGTCGTCCCCGCGGCGGGGCTGGGCACCCGTTTCCTGCCCGCCACCAAGGCCACTCCCAAGGAGATGCTGCCGATCGTGGACAAACCCGCGATCCAGTACGTCGTGGAAGAGGCCGTCGAAGCCGGGCTCAGCGACGTCCTCATGATCACCGGGCGCAGCAAACGCTCCATCGAGGACCACTTCGACCGCGCCTACGAGCTGGAGGAGGCGCTGGCCGCCAAGGGCGAGAAGGAGAAGCTCAACTCGGTCCGCGAGTCCAGCGACCTCGCGCAGGTCCACTACGTCCGCCAGGGCGAGCCCCGGGGCCTGGGCCACGCCGTGCTGTGCGCTGAGGCCCACGTGGGGGACAGCCCCTTCGCGGTGCTCCTCGGCGACGACATCATCGAGTCCGCCGACCTGCTCCGCCGCATGATCGAGGTGCGGCGGACCCACGGTGGCAGCGTCGTCGCGCTCATGGAGGTGGAGCCCGAACAGGTCTCCCTCTACGGCTGCGCGGCGGTGGAGCCCACGGACGAGGCCGACGTCGTCACCGTCACCGACCTCGTCGAGAAGCCCTCCCCCGAGCAGGCGCCGAGCCGTTGGGCGATCATCGGCCGCTACGTGTGCGACCCGGCCGTCTTCCCCGTCCTGCACGACACCGCGCCCGGACGCGGCGGCGAGATCCAGCTGACGGACGCCCTCAAGGAACTGGCCCGGACCAGCCCCGACCAGGGCGGCGGCGTCCACGGCGTGCTCCTGCGAGGGAACCGCTACGACACGGGGAACAAGGCCGAGTACATCCGCACCGTGGTGGAGTTCGCCTGCCGCCGCCCGGATCTGGCGGACGAGCTCCTGCCCTGGCTGCGGGAGTTCCTGGACCGCCAGGAACGCCTCCGGGGCTGACCCGGGAGGCCGGGTCCGGGACGTCGGCTCCGGTCATGGTCACAATGGGTCCGGAGCCTCCTCCCGTGACGGGGGAGGCCCCCAGCGCGTCCACGACCCGGAAGGACCTCATGAAGAGCGTCGAACAGCACATCTCCGACCTCCTGGGGTTGGTCGCCGTAGCCGAGCCGATCGAGCTGGACCTGCTCCAGGCACACGGAACGGTGCTGGCTGAGCCGGTCGTCTCCCCGGTGTCCCTGCCGGGCTTCGACAACTCCTCGATGGACGGGTACGCCGTGCACGCGGCCGATCTGGCCGGGGCCACCGCCGACGCCCCGACCAGGCTGCGGGTGGTGGCCGACATCCCGGCGGGCGACGCGGACCCCACCGCGATCCGGCCCGGGCTCTGCGCCCGCATCATGACCGGCGCCCCCATGCCCGAGGGAGCGGACGCCGTGGTTCCTGTGGAGTGGACCGACGGCGGGACCGTCGAGGTGGCGATCGACCGCCCCGCGCGGGAGGGCGCGTTCGTCCGGCGCAGCGGCGAGGACGTGCGGGAGGGCGCGACGGTGCTGGGCGCCGGGGTCCGCATCGGGTCGGGGGAGATGGGGGTGCTCGCGGCGGTCGGGCGTCGCACCGTCCCGGTCCGCCCCCGGCCGCGCGTGGTGGTGCTCTCCACCGGTGAGGAACTGGTCGAGCCCGGGCGCCCCCTCGGCCCGGGACAGATCTACGAGTCCAACAGCTACATGCTGGCCGCAGCCGCCCGGGACGAGGGCTGCGAGGTGTACCGCCACGGCTTCGTCGGAGACGACCCGGTCACCGTCTGGGACACGTTGGAGGACCTGCTGGTCCGCGCGGACGTGGTGGTCACCACCGGGGGCGTCAGCATGGGCGCCTACGACGTGGTCAAGGAGGTGCTCTCCAGCAAGGGCACCGTGGAGTTCACCCAGGTGGCCATGCAGCCCGGCAAGCCCCAGGGGTTCGGCACGATCGGCCCCGACGACACGCCGATCCTCACGCTCCCGGGCAACCCGGTGAGCGCCTTCGTGTCCTTCCACCTGTTCGTCCGGCCGGTCCTGCGCAGGTTGCGCGGCCTGCCCACGACCCCTCTGCCGAGCGTGCGGGCCCGACTCGCCACCCCGGTCGGCTCGCCCCGGGACCGCCGTTCCTACCTGCGCGCCGTGCTCTCCGACCCCACCGCCCTGGACCCGGTGCCCTCCGTGGCCCCGGCGGTTCGGCAGGGCTCCCACCAGTTGTCCGCGCTGGCCGAGGCCAACGGGCTCCTGGTCGTTCCGGAGGAGGTCACGGAGCTTGCCGCCGGTGACCTGGTCGAGGTGCTGGTCCTGCCCGAGCACTGACGCGCGCGGCCCCGGCGCGAGCGGCACCGGGGCGGTGCCGTTCCGGATTCTTGTCGCTCCCGGGCGAGGGCGGGGCGCCGAGGCGGGCCGACGCGGATCCGTTCGTGGCGACGACCGGCACCCCGGGGCGCGGGTCACCGGAGCGCGGTTCCTGGCCGCGCCCCGCGCGGTGGTGGCGGAGGCGCGGGAGGCCGGTCGACGGAGGGCGGGGGCGGCTGTCGTCCCGGAGGAGTACGGTCGTCCTTGGACGCGTCACCACGCGACCCCGTGGCCGACCGTTCCGGGCGGCCGCGAGCCCGCACGAGACGATGAGTGGCTCCACAGCGATGACCGACACCCCACGCCCGGAGGCGCACCCCTCCGGCCTCACGCACCTCGACGAGTCCGGATCCGCGCGCATGGTGGACGTCTCCGCCAAGTCCGTGAGCGCCCGTACCGCCACGGCGACCGGCCGGGTCCTGCTCAGCCCGGAGACGGTCGCCGCCCTGCGCGACGGGGCGGTCCCCAAGGGCGACGCCCTCGCCGTCGCCCGGATCGCCGGTATCCAGGGGGCCAAGCGCACCCCGGACCTCGTCCCGTTGTGCCACCCGATCGCCGTGCACGGCGTCGACGTGGACCTGACGGTGACCGACAACGGGGTGGACGTCAGCGCCACGGTGCGCACCGCCGACCGCACCGGCGTCGAGATGGAGGCGCTCACCTGTGTGATGACCGCCGCCCTCGGCCTGGTCGACATGGTCAAGGCGATCGACCCCGAGGCCGAGGTCACCCGGGTGCGCGTCGAGGAGAAGACCGGTGGGAAGAAGGGCCACTGGAGGCGCGGTGAGTGACGCCGCGCACCGGGTCGCGGTGGTGACCGCGTCCAACCGCGCGGCGTCCGGGGTGTACCCGGACCGCTCCGGTCCCGTGATCGTCGAACGCCTCCGGGCCATGGGCCTCCGGGTCGTCGGGCCCTGGGTGGTGCCGGACGGCGCACCGGTCGCCGAGGCGATCGCGCGGGCCCTCGACGAGGGCGTGGACGCCGTCCTGACCACCGGGGGCACCGGGCTCACGCCGCAGGACCTCACCCCCGAGGCCACACGGCCCCTCCTGACACGGGAGATCCCCGGGATCGCGGAGGCGCTGCGGGCGGCGGGCCGGGAGAAGGGCGTGCCCACGGCCATCCTCTCGCGCGGCCTCGCGGGGATCGCGGAGCGTTCCGGACACCGGGCGATCGTGGTCAACCTGCCCGGTTCCAGGGGCGGGGTGCGCGACGGGATGGACGTGTTGGAGCCGGTTCTGGGCCACGCGATCGACCAGCTCCGTGGCGGGGACCACCCTCGGCCCGAATGACACCCAACAATGACCGGAATCACATCGGGGGCATTCCGGAGACGGAGAATTCCTTGACCTGGTATCGGTTTTCGGTGCTGGCCTGAATGGAGTTTGGCAACATCCGATTCTCGTGCTGTGGGGGTGACGCCCGCCACCTCACACCGACGGAGTGGAATACTGGAAGGCGTCACCGACACCGGGTGCTCCACGAGTACCGAGGGGCGGTGGTGCGACCGCGCAGGGCGGTCCGGAGGGCTCGGAAGGACGGACGTGAACCGCAGACAGGGGTGGCCCGCCACCCTTCAGGAGGGGCCGATCGCGCTTCGCCCTCTGCGCCTTCGCGACGCCCCCGTGCTCCGGGACACCCGGGCGCGCAACGCCGAGTGGCTGCGGCCCTGGGAACCCACCTACCCGGAGATGCCGTTGCGCACCACCGGGCTGACGCCCTACGTGGCCATGCTCCAGGCGATCCGCCGCGAGGCCAGGCAGGGTCTGTCGATGCCGTGGTCGATCACCTACGAGGGCCGCTTCGTCGGTCAGCTCACCGTGGGCGCCATCGTGTGGGGTTCGGCACGGTCCGCGCAGGTCGGCTACTGGGTCGACAGCGCCTACGCGGGGCGGGGGATCACCCCCACCGCCGTCGCCCTGGCCGTCGACCACTCCTTCTTCACTGTCGGACTCCACCGGATCGAGGCCAACATCCGTCCCGAGAACCGCGCCAGCCGACGAGTGGTGACCAAGCTGGGATTCCGTGACGAGGGGGTGCGCAGACGTCAGCTCCACATCGACGGTGCCTGGCGGGACCACATCTGCTACGGCCTCACGGCGGAGGAGGTCCCCCGGGGTGTGCTGCGCCGCTGGTACGACGGGACGCCTTCCGGTCCGCCCGAGGAGGGGGGTTCCGGCCCTGGTTCGGCATTGGGGCCAGAGGGCCCGAACGGTGGCGGTGATCCGTGGGATCCGGCGAGTCCGTACCCGGGATCGCACTGAACATGGCACGATCACGGATGCGCCCGGATCTTAAACCCCTCTTTAAGCACAATGATTCATTACTTTGCGTTGAATTGGCACTGCGCTCCGCAGTCACCGCCTGACCTGCTCTTTCGTTCAGGAGGGTCTGACGACCGAAACTGAGGGTCCACAATCTTGCGACACTCCGGTCGGAATGTGGCGCATTTATGGACACGGGGTCGTACCGTGCGGAACATAGACGCATTGACGATGCGGGCAACGCGTGGATATGGCACACGGGAATCGACCCCGGTCCGACGAGGGCCAGGAACGATGTCCAGCCGGAGGACGTCTCTACTTCCGGGAGTACGTCCAGCCACACGCGGGGCGGTGTCGACGAAGTGTCGACCAACGTTCAGTGGCCGTCATCGTGAGGAGGGGTGATGAGCAGCTCTCCTCTGTACCTGGCCATCGTGGTGGTCTGGCTCATCGTCCTCGTCCCGATGCTGCTGCGGAAGGACGCGGTGGACACCGTCCCCGAGGACGCCCGGCGCGAGGACGAGGACGTCGAGGCGCCCGAGTCCGACGAGGAGGCCGACCAGCGCGCTGAGGACGCCTCAGGCGACGAGGGGGACCCGGACCTCACCGAGACCCAGGTGATCCACCGTCCCGCCGTCAGGGGCGACCACGGCGCCGAGGAGGAGGTTCCCGAGCGGAGCCGTCCCGTCGCCGAGGAACGCGTCGGCCACGAGCCCCGGTCCCGCGTCATCGCCCGTCGGCGCCGACGCACCACCGTGCTCACGCTGTTGAACCTCGGCACCGTCGTGGCGGTCGCCTTCGGCCTCGGCCCCTGGTGGGTGATCGCCCCGCCGGTCCTGCTGCTCGTCGGGCACGTGGCCCTGCTGCGCGAGGCCGCCAAGGCCGACGCGGAGCGCCGCGAGGCCGTCGCCAGGGCACGGCGACAGGCGGTCCGTCGGGCCCGCCGCGCCGAGGCGGAGCAGGCCCGCGAGGCCGAGCGCGAGGCCCAGATCATCGCCTTCATCGAACGCCGCAGCCAGGTCTACGACCAGTACGCGGACGCCCGGCTGAGGGCCGCCGGAGACTGACCCCGGGCTTCGGTTCGGACCACCCGCAATCTCCTGATAGTCTTTCAAACGTCTTCAGGGGCTATGGCGCAGTCCGGTAGCGCACCTCGTTCGCATCGAGGGGGTCTGGGGTTCAAATCCCCATAGCTCCACTTCACTCTGAGACGACCCTACTCGGGGGCCTATGGCCTCCTCGCGGGGTCGTTTCGTGTTTCCCCAGGGGGGCGACCCCCTGAGCCCCCGGTTGCTCTGAGGCGACCCTGCTCGGGGGCCTGCGGCCTCCTCGCGGGGTCGTTTCGTGTTTCCCCAGGGGGGCGACCCCCTGGGTCCGGGAGCCCCGGACACAGTCGAAGGGCCCGGTTCGATGAACCGGGCCCTTCGACTGTGTCTCTGGTCGTCCTGGACGGATGCTGCTGTTCCCTGCGGCGGGCGGTCGTCCGGACCGGAGCCCCGAGTGTCACCGGCGAAGCGTCTATACCCTCAGGCGGGTGACCGGTGTGTACCCCAGAGTACCCCGGTGAGTCCGGATGTCCTATGGGTCAGGGACCGCCGATCTCCACAACCGAATCTATACAGTGAAAACTTTCCGGTGTATGGTCGCCGTATGGCAGACGGATACCACCACGGGAACCTGCGGGCCGCCGTGCTCGCGCGAGCCGCCGAGGTCATCGAACAGGAGGGCCCCTACGCCTTCAGCCTGCGGTCGCTCGCGGCCGACCTGGGAGTGAGCCACACGGCCCCGAGGTACCACTTCGGCAGCAGGGAGGGTGTCCTCAACGCCCTGGCCACAGACGGATTCACCGAGCTGGCCCGCAGGTTGGCGGCCAACCGGGAGGCGGAGGGCGGATTCCTGGAGTCCGGAGTCGAGTACGTGCGCTTCGCTATGGAGCACCCGGCCCACTTCCAGGTGATGTTCGCGCCGAGCCTGCTCGACCAGGACGATCCGGCGCTCTCGGCCGCGCGCGGCGCGGCCTTCGGCGAACTGCGCTCCGGGGTGGCCTCCCTGGCCGACGGCGTCGAGGACCCTGCCGCCGGGGTGGTGGCGGGCTGGTCGATCGTGCACGGTATCGCCACCCTGGCGCTGACCGGCAACCTCGACAGCTCCGGGGTGCGCGCGCTGCTCGGGGACGCCGACCTGCTGGCCGTCACCCGGCGCAGCGCCGGGCTTCTCTTCGGTTCCCCGGAACCACCCCCCTCACCAGCTCAGGAGTGACCATGTCATCCGCAACGCTCGTCACCTCAGGCGTCGTCCTGCTCACCGTGGTCGGCATCGCCTACGGGGGCACGTTCCTGCTCCGCGTGGTGAACGGCGCCTTCCCCGCCAACGAACTCCAGCGCTCCTACTTCCGCGCGGGGCACGCGCACGCGGGAGTTCTGGTGATCCTCGGACTGGTCGTGCGGCTTCTGCTGGACCAGCCCACGGTTCCGGACTGGGGGCGGCTCCTCGGGGACCTGGTGCTCCTGGCCGCGATCCTCATGCCGGCCGGGTTCTTCCTGTCGGTGGTCGGTCGGAACCCCAGTACCCCCAACCGGTGGCGGCTGCTCATCCCCGTGGGCGCGACGAGCCTGGTCATCGGCCTGGTCGCGGCGGGCGTCGCGCTCATCCTCGGCGGCCTGACGGCGGTCTGACCGCCGTTTCCGCCCGGGACGGAGCCGGGGCCGTTCGCGCCGATAAGCGGCGGGGATTACCGCTGTTAGTGAGAGGCCGAAACCGGGTCTCGGGGTGCTGAAGGGGACCGACTTCCATGAGGGTGGGCGTCCCTCCGTGGACACGAAGCGTGATCGTCCGTCTTCTGGTGATAAGCCCAGGAAGCGATGGTCTGTGTCGGTTTCTAGCTCCTTGTCCCTGTAATGGCGCGGGTCTCCGTGTCGAGTCCGGTCCCCGCGAGGGCGATTGCGCCGTTTCGCAGCGCCCAAACCGCAATAGCGATACCATCACACTCTGTTATGTTCGCCTTCGGGGATTTTGCTCCACGCCGGTCTTGTTTTTGCAGGTCATCGGGGAGGGTGTGTTTGGCGTGGGCAAAGGGGACTTGCCTGAACTGCGACGACAGTGATCTCAGTGGGCTTTCGTAGGCCACTGCTGCAATCTTTGGTCGTATGTCGACCACGGAATGTCGAATATTCGAGCACGGGTCTTGTGGAGCCCGCCCGCATGGGACATCTTGGTTGGCGGGATGGGCCGGAGACATCGATGGAAAGGTGGATGCCATGACCACGCACGCGAAGGCCTCTCGCAAGAGCAACGGCTGGGCCTGGTGGTAACCAGACCGCCGTGTGTTCTTCAGTGAACTCACGTGTAGGGGGCCCGCCGACGGCGTCGGCGGGCCCCTTCCGTGTCCCCCGGAACGCGCGTGTCGGGGATTTGACCCCCGACAGTGACGGGTAGGTAGCCGGTACGACAACAGGACAGTCAGGTCCGGACCGACCGTGAAGGGGCGGAACCTCCGTGTCCGACTCCCCCCAGTACCCAGGCGGATACCAGCCAGAGGAACCAGAGCCGACGGGCGGGCACGTCCGCCCCACCCCACCCGAGCCGGGGCCGCGTCACCCCGGTCCCCGGCCGGAACCCGGACCGGGGGAGCGGGAGCCGCCGGTCGCCGCCGAACGCTTCCGACGCACCACCCGGGCCAGGAGCAAGGTCATCCCGGTGGAACGGAGCCGGGGCTTCTGGCACCTGGCCGTCGGCACCGTCTTCTACGTGATGATCGTCGGCGGCATGGCCGACTACGTCGAGCCGGGCACACGGATCGCCGCCCACCTGGGCTTCTGGCTCCTGATCGGGCTGGCGTTCCTGGTCTCCGCGGCACGCGAGCGTCGCCACGACTGGGCGCCCCGGGCCCGGTGGCCGTGGATCGCCGCGGCGGTGGGCGGCGCCGTGACGGTGGAGATCCTGATCGTCACCCTGGGATCGCCCGCGATCATCATCGGGGCGGTGGTGCTGCTCGCGCTGGGAGCTTTCTTCCTGATGCTCGTCGGCTGAGGGCGTGGCCCTACGTGGCCTCGTCGTCGAAGGGCGGGCGCTTGCCGTTGAGCTGGGAGGCGGGCTTGCGGTCCGCCTCCTCCTCTTCCTCCCAGAAGTGCTTCTGGATGAAGCGCTTGGGGTTGAGGTCCTGGACGTCGAAGTCCTTGTACTCCGGGCCGAGCCCCTCCTTGATGTCGGCGGAGGCGGAGTTGGCCATGGTGCGGAGCTGGCGCAGGACCCGGCCGACCTGCTGGGCGGCCTTGGGGAGCTGGTCGGGGCCGAAGATCAGGAGAGCGAGCAGAAGGAGTAGGACGAACTCTCCCCCACTGATGCCGAACATGTTCAGTCCTCGCTCTTGGTGTACCGACCGGCTTCAAGCAGGTTAACCGGTATCGCCGGGCTTGGGTAACCGCGTACCCCCTTCGCCGCTCCCGGCGCGGCGCGGCGCTCCCGACCAGCCACGACGCCCCCGGAACGCGGTCCAGCCCCCCGCTCGGAGAGCGGAGGGCTGGGAAGACGCACGTGTGACGGTCAGACCGCGCGAACGTCCGCCGCCTGCGGGCCCTTCGGGCCCTGGATGATGTCGAACTCGACCTTCTGGTCCTCTTCCAGGTTCCGGAAGCCGGTGCCCGCGATCGCTGAGTAGTGCACGAACACGTCGGGCTGACCACCCTCGACGGCGATGAACCCGAAACCCTTCTCAGAGTTGAACCACTTCACGGTGCCCTGAGCCATGTGCTCTCCCTTGGGGACTACGGCGGGACCGCACCCTGCTGGTCCCGGGTCGCCGGGCGCCGACCGACGAAGGGTAATCCCGAATCGACAAGCGCCCACGTGAAGTTCCGCGAGGCGCCTTGGGCATCCATGGAAACAACAACAGCAACCAGTTGCAGACAGTACCAGGGGGAGTGGGGCCCTGCCGAGGCCTTTCCGGCAGGAATCCGCGTTTCCGGAGTGTCCTGTTTCGGCAACTCGAAACTGTTGCTTTCCAGCCCTTCTGCCACTAATGGAGATGTGTTCCGGGGAACGGTATTACCCCGTTCCCCGGAGGGGGTCAGGAAGCGTCCCGGCCGTACACCCACACGTCGAACCAGAGCCGGTCCCGCCAGGTCTCCTCGGGTATCGGATACGCCGACAACACCGGGTACAGATACGCGAAGTGGGCGATGGTCAGCAGGACCACCACGCCGAAGACCACCCCGCCCAACGCCCGCAGGTACGGGGCGAACCGGGGACTGTCCTCGCCCGCTCCCATGACCAGCCCCAGCGCCAGCACGATCGCCAGGACCAGGAAGGGCAGGATCGGCAGCGCGTAGAACAGGAACATGGGGCGCTCGGGGTAGGCGAACCACGGCAGCCAGCCCGCGGCGACCGCGAGCAGCACCGCGCCCGCGCGCCAGTCCCGGAAGGTGATCCACCAGCCGAACATCACGGTCACGGCGATGATGCTGAGCCACCAGACGACCGGCGTGCCGATGGACACCACCGAGGTCACGCAGTTCCCGGTGTCGCACCCCACGGCCTGGCCGTTGTAGTGGAAGAGCACCGGGGTGCGCATGACCAACCACTCCCACGGCGCGGAGATGTAGGAGTGGTCGCTGCTCAGGTTGGAGTGGAAGTTCATCATGCGGCCGTGGTAGTCCCACAGGCTCCACAGCGCCTCCATGGGGGAGCGCAGGAACCCGGGGATCCAGCCGGGGAGCAGCCCGTCCGCGAAGTCCCGGTTGTAGCCGCCACGGGTGAGGAGCCACCCGGACCACGAGACCAGGTAGACGGCGCCCGCCACCACCACGGTCTGCACGAACGCGGGGACGGCGTCGAAGCCGAACCACCGGCCCAGCGGGCGCTGCTGGCCGACGCTGCGGCGGGCCCCGTAGTCCCACGCCACGGTGAGCAGGCCGAAGGCGGCCACGAAGAACAGCGCCGACCACTTGGTGCCGATCGCCAGACCGAAGCACAGCCCCGCCGCGAGCCGCCACCAGCGCATCCCGAGCCAGCCCACAGTGGTGACGTCGGCCCCGGCCTCCGCGAGCCGCACCAGCCGTTCCCGCGTCTTGTCCCGGTCGATCACCAAACAGGCGAACCCGGCCAGGACCCACAGGGTGAGGAAGATGTCCACCATGGCGATGCGGCTCAGGGTGAAGTGCAGGCCGTCCAGCGCCAGGATGAGCCCGGCCGTGCACCCGAGCAGCACCGAGCGGGTCATCCGGGTGGCGAGCCGTACCAGGATGAGCACCGAGAGGACCCCGGCCGCGGCCGAGGCCACGCGCCACCCCTCGGGCGTCACGGCCGAGCCGAACGGCATGATCGAGTACAGCCAGTCACCGAGCGCGATCATCCACTTGCCGACGGGCGGATGGACGATGAAGTCACCCGCCCCCGTCCAGATGTCCGGGTTGCCGTTGCTCAGCAGGTCGTCGGAGTTCTCCGACGTGTCGTGCTCGTACCCGAACCTCCACAGGGAGTGGGCGTCCGTGGCGTAGTAGGTCTCGTCGAAGTAGATGCGGTCCGGCTGACCGAGGTTGAAGAACCTCAGCGCGCCCGCGAAGCCCGCGACGACGAGGGCACCCAGCCAGCCGAGCCACCAGGGGCTGGGGAGGCGGGGTGAGAAACGGGAACGGAGCGTGGGCGGCTGGGCCGCGGCCGGGGGGTTCGAGGGCGGTACCTCGCTGTGAAGTGCGGTGGTGGTCATCTCGGCTCGTAGGTTGGGGTCAGAGATGGGGTCCGTTGCGGACGGGCCGCGAAACCGGGTTTCGGGTGGCGCGATAGAGCCAACCGTAGCGCGACAGGACGGGGATCACAGTGGTTGAGGACGTTGACGGGACGCGGCGCGTCGGGAGGCTCGTGCTGGCGGGCCTTCCCATCGGAAACCAGGAGGACGCGCCGCCCCGACTGCTGCGCGCGCTGGAGAACGCGCGCGTGATCGCGGCCGAGGACACCCGTCGGCTCAAGCAGTTCGCCTCCCGTGTGGGGTTCCGGCTGGGCGGTGCGACCGGTGCCCGGATCGTCTCCTACTACGACCAGAACGAGACCCGCCGGAGCGAGGAGCTCCTCGACGACCTCCGGAACGGCGAGGAGGTCCTGGTCGTCACCGACGCCGGGATGCCCGGGGTCTCCGACCCCGGTTACCGCCTGGCCGCCGCCTGCGCGGACGAGGGGATCCCGGTCACGGCCATCCCCGGCCCGTCGGCCGTGACCACCGCCCTGGTGGTGTCCGGACTGCCCACCGACCGATTCTGCTTCGAGGGTTTCCCGCCGCGCAAGGGGCTGAAGGGGTACCTGACCGAGCTGGCCGACGAGCGCCGCACGATGGTGTTCTTCGAGAGCCCGCACCGGGTCGCCGCCACCCTGGAGGCGATGGCCGGGGCCTTCGGCGCGGACCGCCGGGCAGCGGTGTGCCGTGAGCTCACCAAGACCTACGAGGAGGTGCGCCGGGGCGGCCTCGGAGAGCTGGCCTCCTGGGCGGCCGAGGGCGTGCGCGGCGAGATCTCCGTGGTCGTGGAGGGTGCCCGTCCCCGGGCCGAGCGCACCAGTGACACGGACCTGGTGGAGGCCGTGGCCGCCCTGGAGGAGGAGGGCGTGCGCCGCAAGGAGGCGATCACCCGGGTCGCCAAGGAGACCGGGGTGCCCAAGCGCCGCGTGTACGACCTGGTGCACGGGGTCGTCGAGGCGGAGTGAGACCTTCGTCCCGGGTGGGAACCTTCTGGGGCGGAGAGCGTCGAACCTGTCAGTACCCGGCGACAGGAACGAGAATCCGACCATGCGCAGCGAACTCTTCCAGCAGGCCCAGGAGACCCAGCGGCCCGGCATGCACCTCCAGAACCACAAGATGCTGAGAGTGGGCCTGAACGGCGAGTTCCTCGCCAGGCAGGGCTCGATGGTCGCCTACCAGGGCGACATCGACTTCTCCTACCAGGGCGCGGGGAGCGTGGGGAAGTTCTTCAAGAAGGCCTTCACCGGGGAGGGCATGCCCCTGATGCGGGTCACCGGGCGGGGCGACGTGTTCCTGGCCCGGGACGCCTGGGACGTCCACCTCATCGACCTGGAGGGGGACTCCATCACGGTCAGCGGGGAGAACGTGCTGGCCTTCGAGCCGGGCCTGGACTGGGACATCCGCCGCGTGCAGGGCGCCGGGATGATGGCCGGGGGCCTGTTCAACACGGTGTTCAGCGGACACGGACGGGTGGCGGTCGCCTGCCACGGCACACCGGTGCTGCTCAACATCGACCAGCCCACCTTCGTCGACACCGACGCCGCCGTGGCGTGGTCCAGCACGCTGCGGACCGGCATCCGGCGCACGGCCAAGGCGGGGGCCATCATCGGGCGCGGCAGCGGTGAGGCCTTCCAGCTCTCGCTGGAGGGGCAGGGCTTCGTGCTGGTACAGGCCTCGGAGGGCGCCCCGGTGCCGCAGCCCCAGGGCTGACCAGGGCGGCCTCCGGACACCGTCTGGACCCCCGAGGCGCCGCTGCTGGCCCCGGGGGAGACGGTCGAACCCCCGAAACGGGAAGGGGCCCCGGGCCGCGCACATCGCGCGGCCCGGGGCCCCTCCCGTGCCTGTGGAGCGGGTCAGACCACGGCGCCGTCGTCGGCGTCGCGGGCGGCCTTGGCGGCCACCTTCTCCTTGGCCTTGCGCTCCTTGAGCACGTGCGGGGCCGGGGTCCGGTCCCACTTCTGGAGCCAGATGGCCAGCGGCACCGCGACGAACACCGTGGAGACCACACCGGTGGTCAGACCGACCAGCATCGCGATGGAGAAGTCCTGGAGCGAGGACCCACCGAGGAAGGTGAGGAAGCCCAGGATGATCCACGCGCCGACGGTCGTGTTGACCGTACGCGGCAGGGTGTTGAGCACCGCGCGGTTGGCGATCTCCTTGAACGAGGACTTCTCGTCCCTCGCCCACTCGTCCCGGACACGGTCGAACACCACCACCGTGTCGTTGACGGTGAAGCCGATGACACTCAGGATCGCGGCGAGGAAGACGCCGTCGATCGGCTTGCCCAGCCAGATGAACAGCCCGATGACCAGCAGCATGTTGAAGGCCAGCGACAACATGGTGGAGACACCGAAGGACCAGCGGAAGCGCCAGGCCAGGTAGATCATCTGGAGGGCCAGGGCCGCGCCCAGGGCGATCAGGGCCCGGTTGCGCAGCTCGTCGCCCATGCTCGGGCCGATCAGCTCGTCGCTGACCAGCTCCACGCCGCCGGTCTCCTCGGCGAGGGCGTCGGCGATGGTCGCGGCCTCGGGGTCGGAGATGTCTCCGGTGCGCACGGCGATGTCGCCGTCACCCGACTCCTGCACCACGGCCGTGTCCGAACCCGGGAAGTTCAGGCCGGAGATGAGCGAGCGCGCCTCGTCCACCGAGAGCGACTCGTCGCCGGTGATCTCGTACTCCAGGACCCGGCCGCCGGTGAACTCGACGCCCAGGTTGGTGTCGCGGACCAGCGGGGCGGCGATCGCGACGAGCACGATCAGCGCCGCGACGATCAGACCGGTGCGGCGGTGGTCCATCAGCTGCGGGTTCTTCTGGACCAGCCAGGTGCGCACCGGGCCGATGCGGTCCAGCCCCGTGATCGACGGGTGCTTCTTGATGACCGCGCGCCGCACGGCCCACTCGACGAACACGCGCGCGATGATCAGCGCGGAGATCATCGAGGCGATGGTGCCGATGCTCAGCGTGACGCCGAAGCCCTGCACCGTGCCGGACGCGAAGAAGAACAGCAGACCGGCGGCGAGGAACGTGGTGACGTTGGTGTCGAGGACCGCGCTCCAGGCCTTCTGGGTGCCCTGGACGAACGCCTTCTCCAGGTTGGGTGCGATGGCGCGGCGCCGACGGCGGGCCAGGGCTCCGCCCTCGGCCTTGGTCCCCTCGGAGTCGCCCGCGTCCTTCATCCCGGCGGACTTGTTCGCCTCGTACGTCCGCTGTTGGCGCTGGTACTCCTCACGCGCGCGCTCGAAGATCAGCACGTTCGCGTCGATGGCCATACCGATCGCCAGCACGAAACCGGCCAGACCCGGGAGGGTCAGCGTGGCCCCCAAGGCGACCAGCGCTCCGTACGCGATCAGCGTGTAGAACGCCAGCGCGATCGACGCCAGGAAGCCCACCAGGCGGTAGACGACCGTGATGTACAGGGCGGTGAAGGCGATGCCGAGGAGCGCGGCGATGGCGCTGGCCTCGATGGCGGCGGCACCGAGGGTCGGGCCCACCGTCTGGCGCTGGACCTCGGTGACCGGCAGCGGCAGCGAACCGCCCTCGATCAGCACGGCGAGCTCGTTGGCGCTCTCGCTGGTGAAGTCGTTGCCGCTGATGGTGGTCTGTCCACCGGACATCCCGGCTTCACAGCCGATCTCCAGGCCCACCTGCGGGGCGGAGATGATCTGGTCGTCCAGCACGATCGCCACGCGGCGGCGGGGGTCGCCGTCGTTGTAGCAGGCGGCCTGGCCGGTGAGTTCGCGCCACTGGTCGCGGCCCTCGCCACGGAAGCTGACGTTGACGACCCACTGGGCGCGGTTGGCGCTGTCCAGGCCGGCGTCGGCGGTGGAGACCCGGTCGCCCTGGATGAAGGTCTCACCCAGCTGGAGCATGGTGCCCTGCTCGTCGGGCAGGGTCAGGGCGACGTCCTCGGGGTTCTCCGCCGACGGGCCCGCGGGAGCCTGGGGCATCCCGCCCTGGCCGCCGAGCATGTCCTCCAGGCCCTCCATGCCCTCGAGGCCCTCCATGCCCTCGGGCAGTTCGCCGCCGCCCTCGGGGGCGCCCTCCTGGCCGTCGGACGGGGCACGGGCCTCGTCGGCCGGCGCGTTGGCGAAGTCGCCGCCGCCAGGGGCCTGGACGCCCTGGCCGCCCTGCTCACCGACGCCCAGGACCTCGTGGAAGGACAGCTGGGCGGTCTGGCCGACGATCTGCGCGGCCTCCGCCGGGTCCTGCACGCCGGGGAGCTCGACGATGATCCGGTTCTCACCGGAACGGGACATGGTCGCCTCGGCCACACCGAGGCGGTCGATGCGCTGGCGCAGCACCTCGACGACCTTGTCGGTGTTCTCCGAGTTGGCCTGGGTGCCGTCGGTGCCGTCCTGGGTCTCCAGGACGATCTGCGTGCCGCCGCTGAGGTCGAGACCCAACCGCGGTGGGATGAACCACGCCGCGCCGAACGCGACGAGGATGACGAGGAGGGAGATGAGCGCGCGTGTCCAGCGCGCCCCTGCTCCCGTTTGACTGGACAAGGGGTGAACCTCTCACTGCGGATGGTGGGTACCGGTCGCGTGCCCGGCGGCGCCGGGCGGGGGGTGCGTGGGGCCGGTCCCGGCGCCGTCGGGCTCCGGGAGGCGGCCGACCGGGATGGTCAGACGAGGGTGTGCGCGGTGAGAGGCGGTGCCCGGGTGGGCGGCAGTTCCTCCGCGTCGACCCGTTCGGGAACGGGATCGTGGTGCGGCGGGGGCAGCGGCCACCAGGGTTGGTCCCACACCGCCAGGCGCAGTGCGCACGTGGGGACGGCGTCGGGCAGGTCCCGCAGCACCGACCGCTGGTCGCAGACGGAGACGGGCGGCCCGAGCGAGACCGTCTCGGTCCCCCGGTAGGGCTGCGCCTCCTCCGACGGACCCGAGGGGTCGTCGGAGGAGGCGTGCGCGGCGTCGCGCTCGGGGGCGCTGTGCCCTCCGTGTGAGGGCAGGGCGACGGTGTCCCTCTCTCCGGAGAGGCCGGAGGCCACCGGGAAGGACAGGATGACCAGCAGGACCACGCTGGTGATCAGCGACCCGGTCCGCAGGGCAGGACGGGGTAGGGCACGGGTAACCGTGGTGACCACCGCCTCGGAGCCGGGTTGGAGGGTCGTGCTGGCTTGGGCCGGTGCCCCGGGGGCACGCGGCTCCATCCAGCAGAGCATACGGGTAGGTACCCTCCCGGGGGAATCACGTGGTCGCCCCTGTGGACGAGCCGGCACCCGGGCGCCGTTTGGTGCTCGGACGCCCCGTGCCACCTTTAGTCTTGAGGCATGTCGTCGAATCGCCACATCCTGACCGCGGTCGCCTGGCCCTACACCAACGGCCCGCGCCACATCGGCCACGTCTCCGGCTTCGGAGTCCCCTCCGACGTCTTCTCGCGCTTCCAGCGAATGTCG
Source organism: Nocardiopsis sp. NPDC058789 (assembly GCF_042745575.1). Classification (NCBI taxonomy): domain Bacteria; kingdom Bacillati; phylum Actinomycetota; class Actinomycetes; order Streptosporangiales; family Nocardiopsidaceae; genus Nocardiopsis; species Nocardiopsis sp. NPDC058789. The sequence goes on along the minus strand of NZ_JBHYOW010000017.1, from coordinate 16,431 downwards.
GGGAACAGCGTGCTGATGGTCAGCGGCACCGACGAGCACGGCACCCCGATCCAGGTGCTGGCCGACCAGGAGGGCGTGAGCGCCCGGGAGCTGGCCGACCGCTACAACCGGATCATCGCGGAGGACCTGGTCGCGCTCGGTCTGTCCTACGACCTGTTCACCCGCACGACCACCGGTAACCACTACTCCGTCGTCCAGAAGCTGTTCACCACGCTCTATGAGAACGGCTACGTCTTCACGCGCACCACCAAGGGCGCGATCTCCCCGTCCACCGGCCGCACGCTGCCCGACCGCTACATCGAGGGCGTCTGCCCGATCTGCGGCTTCGACGGCGCACGCGGCGACCAGTGCGACAACTGCGGGAACCAGCTCGACCCGATCGACCTCCTCTCGCCCCGCTCGCGGATCAACGGCGAGACGCCGGAGTTCGTGGACACCGAGCACTTCATGCTCGACCTGCCCGCCTTCGCGGACGTCCTCACCGAGTGGCTCAAGGGCAAGGAGGGCGAGTGGCGTCCCAACGTCCTCAAGTTCTCCCTGAACCTGGTGGAGGACCTCCAGCCGCGCGCGGTCACGCGTGACCTCACCTGGGGCGTGCCGATCCCGCTGGACGGGTGGAGCGACAACGCGGCCAAGCGCGTCTACGTGTGGTTCGACGCGGTGATCGGCTACCTGTCCGCGTCCATCGAGTGGGCCCAGCGCGTCGGTGAGCCCGAGGCCTGGCGCCGCTGGTGGCAGGGGGAGGACAACGAGTCCTTCTACTTCATGGGCAAGGACAACATCGTCTTCCACTCGGTCATCTGGCCGTCCATCCTGCTCGGCGCGAGCGGCAGGGGCGACCAGGGCGGCGAGGTCGGCCCGTTCGGTGAGCTGAACGTGCCCACCGAGGTGGTCTCCAGCGAGTTCCTCACCATGGAGGGGCAGAAGTTCTCCTCCTCGCGCCGCGTCGTGATCTACGTGCGCGACTTCCTGGAGCGCTACTCCGCCGACGCGCTGCGGTACTACATCATGGCCGCGGGCCCGGAGAACCAGGACACCGACTTCACGTGGGCCGAGTTCGTCCGCCGCAACAACGACGAGCTGGTGGCGGCCTGGGGCAACCTGGTCAACCGCTCCGTCTCCATGGCGGCGAAGAACCTCGGTGAGATCCCCGCCGCCGGCGAGCTCGACGACGAGGACCGCAGGGTCCTGGCCGCCTCCCGGGAGGCGTTCGCCACCGTGGGCGCCCGTCTGGAGAGGTCGCAGTTCAAGGCCGGTCTCCAGGAGGCCATGCGTACGGTGGCCGAGGCCAACAAGTACATCTCCGACCAGGCTCCGTGGGCGCTCAAGAAGACCGACCCGGAGCGGATGGCGACCGTCCTGCACGTCGCCCTCCAGCTGGTCAGCGACGCCAACACCCTGCTCACGCCGTTCCTGCCGGAGTCGGCCAACAAGGTGTACGCGATGCTCGGCGGCACCGGCACCTGGACCGGGATGCCGCGCATCGAGTCCGGCCACGACACCATCGGCGGCTCCGAGGAGAAGGTGGACTACCCGGTCATCACCGGGGACTACGCCGACAACGCGGCCCGCTGGGAGTCGGTGCCGATCGCTGTGGGCACCCCGCTGAGCCGCCCCACCCCGTTGTTCACCAAGCTCGACCCGTCCGTGGTGGACGAGGAGCTGGCCCGCCTGGCCGGTGACGCCGAGTAGGTTCCGACCCGACGCCCGGGCACCGGTCCACGCGGACCGGTGCCCGCCTTCGTGGGGCCGGGCCCCGGTCAGGCCCGCTCCGGGGCCCGTGCTGCCTCCTCCGGCGTGTACCGGGAGCCGCGAGCGTTCGGCTGCGGGCCGGGGCGACGGCCGCCGGGTCGTGACCGGCCGATCCGACGGCCGGGGCCGCCTAGAATCTCCACGGCGCACGCAGTACACGTGATGGGGGCATGACATGGGCAGACGCAAGGGCAGTGCGGTCAGGGAGCGCAACGCGCAGACCCCGCCACCGGCACCCGAGCCGCTGCGGGTCGCGGTGGCCGACAGCCACACCCACATGGACATGCAGACCCCCGAGGTCGAGGAGGTCATCGCGGCGGCGGAGGCCGTGGGAGTGACCCCGCTCGTGCAGGTGGGCGTCGACCTGTCCTCCTCGCGCTGGGCGGCGGAGACCGCCGCGAAGCACCCCGGCAGGGTGTGGGCCGCCGTGGCCCTGCACCCGAACGAGGCGCCCCGCGTGGTGCACGGCGACGGCGCCGAGGGCGTGGAGGCCGACGACACCGACTGGGCGGGGAAGGCTCGCCCCGCCGGGGGGATCGAGGCCCTGGAGGCCGAGCTGGCCGAGATCGACGCGCTGGCGGCGCTGCCGCAGGTGGTGGCGGTCGGAGAGACCGGGATGGACACCTTCCGCACCGGTCCCGAGGGTGCCCGCGCGCAGGAGCTGTCGTTCCGCCGCCACATCGCGATCGCCAAGAGGCACGGCAAGGCGCTCATGATCCACGACCGCGAGGCCCACGAGGACGTCCTCCGCGTCCTGGAGGAGGAGGGCGCACCGGAGCGGGTGGTCTTCCACTGCTTCTCCGGCGACGCCGACATGGCCCGGGTGTGCGCCGAGCGGGGCTACTTCATGAGCTTCGCCGGGAACGTCACCTTCGCCAGCGCCGAGCCCCTGCGTGAGGCGGCGAAGGTCGCCCCACCCGAACTGGTGCTGGTGGAGACCGACGCCCCCTTCCTCACCCCCAAGCCCTACCGGGGCCGCCCCAACGCCCCCTACCTCATCCCGCTCACACTGCGGGTGCTGGCCGAGACCAAGGGCCTCGGCGAGGACGAGCTGGCCGGGATCGTCGCCGACAACGCCCGCCGGGCCTTCGGGTTCTGACCGGCCAGGACCGGTCAGAACCCGCGCCGTGCGGAGCTGGGACGGGACTGACCGGGATCAGTGGCCGCGCTTGAGTCGGCCCGCCTCCCGGCCCTCGCGGGTGTTGCGCTTCCACTCCTTGCGCCGCTCCGCGCGCACGCGGGCGTCGCTCCGGGACCGGTTCCACTCGGCCTCGCGGCGCAGTCGGAACCAGCGTTCGAGGCGCCCGGAGTCCAGCTCCCCCTCGTCCACGGCGGACCTGACCGCGCACCCGGGCTCCGTGCCGTGGGAGCAGTCGCGGAACCGGCACCGATCGGCCAGCTCGTTGACGTCGGAGAAGGTGCGGTCCACGCCGGTCCCGTCCCCGGGCACGTCGATGCGGCGCACCCCCGGGATGTCCAGGAACAGCGCGCCCCCGGGCATGGGGATCAGCTGGCGGTGGGTGGTGGTGTGACGGCCGCGCCGGTCGTCACGGATCTCGCCGGTCTCCATGGCCGTCCGGCCCGCGAGCGCGTTGAGCAGGCTTGACTTCCCGGCACCCGAGGTACCGAGCAGGACCCAGGTGGCCCCGGGACGCAGCTGGGCGGCCAGCGCCTCCAGCCCCAGGCCCGTGTGGGCACTGACGGCGTGCACCTCGGCCCCGGTGGTGACCGACGCGACCAGTTCGACCACCTCGGGGAGACGGTCACCGGCGAGTTCGGCCTTGGTGACGGCCACGACCGGGGCGGCGCCGCTGGTCCAGGCGAGGCTGAGGAACCGCTCCAGACGCCCGACGTTGGGACCCTGGTCGGCGGCCTCGCAGATCAGGACGGCGTCGACGTTGGCGGCCAGGGCCTGGTCGTGGGAGTCCTTGGCCACGCCCTGGCGGACGAGGGTTCCGGACCGCTCCAGGACCGCCTCCACCAGCCAGGTGTCGCCGGACCGGCGGACGGCCACCCAGTCCCCGCTGGTCGGGGCGGTGAAGGGGTCGGCCTCCGCCGCCCTGCGCACCGTGGGTGACAGGGTGGCGGTCTCGTGGTTCGGCATGCGGACGCCCACCGCGCCGCGACGTGCCTCGGAGACCCGTGCGGGAAGCAGGACGTCCGGTCCGTCGAGGGCGACGGCGTCGAAGGCCGCCTCGACGCGGGCGTTCCAGCCCAGACCCGCGAGCGGGTGGGCGGGGAGTTCTTCGGATGTGTTCGTGCTGGGGTGACTCACAGTGCTCTCTCTGAGGAGCGCGAGCCGCCGCTGGACGCGACCTAGGGCTCGCTGACGATGGAAGTTCGGAAACCGGGGCCAGGCATGAGGCGGGCCATGGCGTGCTCCTCTCGTCAGCGGCCGGCGCGGACCGCACGGCACGCACCGACTCTAGGACGGGGCCTCGGTGCGGTGCCAGTGGTTTTCTCGTGGCCGCCGCTCAGCGGCGACGGGTCCACACGTCGTCCCCGGGCCTGGGCACCACCGGGACGCCGTGGCGGGGGGTGTAGGTCTCCCCGGCCTCCCGCTCCTCCGTCGCCCGACGGGGGGAACGGTTCCCGCGCTCGTACTCGTCGTCACCGAGCAGGAGGAAGAGGCTGCAGATCAGCAGGAGGACGAACAGGCCGGTGATCACCGGCAGCAGCAGGTCCCACGCCTTGGCGCCGTCGGGCGCGGCCACGGGGGTGAAGTCGGCGGGGACGACGTGCGTCCCGGCCATGCTCGTGTAGTGCGTCGCGGTGACCGCGCCCGCCAGGACCAGGGAGGCGAGCACGGTCGCGGTCGGACCGGACAGCTGGACGGCGCACCACAGGGCGACGGTGGCGGCGACCACGGCGATGACGGCGGACAGCGCCACGGTGAACGGGTCGTGGTGCAGGGTGCCGTGCAGGTTCATGGCGGCCACGCCGACGTGGTGCATGGCGACGATGCCGACACCGAGCAGGAGGCCGCTGGCCAGGACACGGACGGCGGTGGCGGTGCGGAGCACCAGTTGGAGGGCGAGGGCCGCGACCACGATGGGGATCACACCGCTGACGGCGGTCAGGAGGCCGTCGTAGCGCAGCGGCGTTCCGGGGATGGTGAAGCCGAGCATCGCGACGAAGTGCATCGCCCACACGGCCATCCCGCCGAGGGCGAGTGCGGCCAGGGCCTGCCACTGCCATCGGAAGAAGCCGGTCGTTCGGCGGGCCCTGGCGGCGAAGGAGAGGCCCAGGAAGGCACCGACCGCCGAGATGGCGTAGGCGATCGAGGGAGTCATCCAGCCTTGGGGGAGGAGTTCGGACACGGTCCCTGTTCTCTGCTTTCCATGATGTGGGTCACTTTCGTGACCTCTGTTCATGGAGCGTAGGGACCTTCGTCACCCATGGCCAGGGTTGCGCCGCCGATCCGCTGGCCTGATGTGGCCAGTGGGGCGGCTGGGGCGAGTCAGTCCCGGTGGGACCGCAACCCCTCGAAGGCGATGTGGCACAGGGAGTCAGCGATCTCCTCGCAGGACATCCCGCGGTCCGGTTTGTACCACTCGACCACCGAGTTGACCATGCCGAAGAGGAGGCGGGAGGCGACCGCCGGGTCGACGTCGCTGCGGATGTCACCGTCGACCACGCCCTCGCGGACCAGGTCCGCGATGAGGTGGTCGAACCTGCGGCGCCGTTCCAGGGCGTGCTTCTCCACCTCGGTGTTGCCGCGCACCCGCAGCAGCAGGGTGACGTGGGGCAGCTCCTCGACGAGCACCCGGACGCTGCCGCGCATCACGTGTTCGAGTCGCGCGATGGCCGGTCCGGTGGTCGCGCCCTCCTCGCGGGTGACCTCGAACAGCGCGTCCATGGCCAGGTCCAGGGACTGGCGCAGGAGTTCGGTCTTCCCGGTGACGTGATGGTAGATCGCGGACTTGGTCACGCCGAGGGCGCGGGCCAGGTCCTCCATGCTCGTTCCGTCGTAGCCGCGTTCGTTGAACACGCGAGCGGCCACCCGGAGCACGGAGTCGGCGTCGTGCCCCGGACGTCCGGAGCGGCGCCTGCCGGTCGGTCTCGGGGTGGCTGGTTCGGGTGCGGAAGATCGGGACACGGTTGTCGAATCTACCTCGTGACGGGGGCGGACGTGCGCGGGGCCGCCCGGGCGGCCGCGTCGGAGCGCGTGGACAGCACGATCGTTCGGTCGGTCACCCCGGACCCCGCCCAGCGGGTCCGCCCCGAGGCCCGGCTGATTCCCGGATGGCTGAATGTGGCCAGAACCCGTTAGGAAGCCGTCAATCCCCTTGTGAGGCTCCGTGCACCGGGAGTAGCTTTTACCCGCTTTGCTGGCAAAAGTCACTTTCTTCGTGAAACGGAAAAAGAGCCCCACATGGCCATAACCCGTCGCGGCGCCTTCAAGGCGTCGTTGCTCGGTGGTGTCGGTGCCGCCGTCGCCACCACGATCCCCGCCTCCCTCGCCTGGGCGGACGCACCCCCCGTTCCCCCCGTCGCCCGGGACTCCCGGGAGGCCCTGCGCCTCCTCAAGGAGGGCAACCGTCGCTGGTCCCGGTACCTGTCCAGACACCCCAACGAGGGCAGAGCGCGCCGTGAGCAGATGGTCGAGGGCCAGGCCCCCTTCGCGACCATCCTGGGCTGCTCGGACTCCCGCGTCCCCCCGGAGCTCGTCTTCGACCAGGGGCTGGGCGACCTTTTCACCATCCGCTCGGCGGGCCAGGTCCTCGACGGGTCCGTGCTCGGCAGCCTCACCTACGCCGTGGAGCACCTGCACACGCCGCTCATCGTCGTGATGGGCCACCAGACCTGCGGCGCCGTCGACGCCGCGGTGGAGGCCCACCGCACCGGCCAGCTCCCGCACGGCCACATCGGCGGACTGGTCGGGGAGATCCTGGGTGTCGTCGAGTCCACCCCCGACGACGGAACGGACTTCCTGGACGACTGCGTCCGGGCCAACGCCGAGCACATCGCGCAGCGCCTGCGCGACGACAGCGAACTGGGCGGGTTCGTCAGTGAGGGCAAGCTGGAGATCGTGTCCGCCCGCTACGGCCTGGAGGACTCCAAGGTCTCCTGGCTCTGATCCCACTGGCCAGCCCGCCGAGTATGGGGGAGAATGCCGGTGACCTTCCCCCAGCAGTGCAGGGAGACCCGGTATGTTCCGGATCGCGATCAGTCGGCTCACCGACGAGGGTCGACGCATCACCCCCGAACACCGGGGAACCGCCCTGTCCGTGGACGAGGCGGTCCACGCCCTCCGGGAGCACCTCCCCTCGGTGGACACCAGTGCCTTCGGAAGTGACGCGGTGCAGCGTTCGGTCAATCGGATCAACGACTTCCGCCACGACGTGGTCACCGCCGACGGCGGACACTACAGAGTGGTCATCGCGCCGATGATGTGAGTCCGGTGCCACGGGAACGCCGTGGCACCGGACACCCTCCCGGGGGTCAGTCCGACCCGAAGGCGGAGTCGAAGGAGGCCTCGGGCGCGTCGAACGCGTTGGCCCGCACGAACCGCACCGCCTCGGCGGCCCCGGCCAGACGGTCCATCCCCGCGTCCTCCCACTCCACGGAGATCGGCCCCGCGTACCCGATCGAGTTCAGCACACGGAAGCACGCCTCCCACGGCACGTCACCGCGACCGGTGGACACGAAGTCCCACCCCCGGCGCGGGTCGCCCCACGGCAGGTGGGAGCCCAGACGCCCGTTGCGGCCGTTGCCCACGCGCTTGCGGGCGTCCTTGCAGTCCACGTGGTAGATGCGCTCGCGGAAGTCCCACAGGAAACCGACCGGGTCGATGTCCTGCCACACCATGTGGCTGGGGTCCCAGTTCAACCCGAAGGCCTCCCGGTGCCCCACGGCCTCCAGCGCCGCCTGGGTGGACCAGTAGTCGTAGGCGATCTCCGACGGGTGCACCTCGTGCGCGAACCGCACGCCCACCTCGTCGAACACGTCCAGGATCGGATTCCAGCGGTCCGCGAAGTCCCGGTAGCCCGCCTCGATCACGTCCGCGCCGACCGGCGGGAACATCGCCACGTACTTCCAGATCGCCGAACCCGTGAAGCCCACCACCGTGGACACGCCCAGCCTCGCGGCGGCCCGGGCGGTCAGCTTCATCTCCTCGGCCGCGCGCTGGCGCACCCCCTCGGGTTCGCCGTCGCCCCAGACCCGGGAGGGCAGGACGTCCCGGTGCCGGTGGTCGATCGGGTCGTCGCACACGGCCTGGCCGAGGAGGTGGTTCGAGATAGCCCACACGCCGAGGCCGTGCCGTTCGAGGATCTCCCGCCGCTCCCGGACGTAGGCGTCGTCCACGGCGGCGCGGGTCACGTCCAGGTGGTCGCCCCAGCAGGCGATCTCCAGGCCGTCGTAGCCCCAGGAGGACGCGAGCGCGCACACCTCCTCGAAGGGCAGGTCGGCCCACTGGCCGGTGAAGAGAGTGACCGGTCGGGTCATCGTGCTGCCTCCAGAGTGTCGGGGTGGGGCCCGGCAGGACGACCGGGCCCCGGAGCGCCGGTCGGATCAGCGCGGGGTCGGCCCCGCCGGTGCCGGCACACCGACGAGGCCGAGCATGAGGTCGCGCACCTCGGTGGCGGCGACGCGGTCACGGGAGAGCGAGGGGTCGGTGCACAGCACGAGGGGACCGTCCAGCGGGTCGTCGTGGGGGCGCCCGTGCGTGCCCCGGACACAGCCCGGGTCCAGGGGGACGACGTTCATCGTGTAGCGCAGGCCCGCCTTCTTGCGGACCAGGTTGGCCGCCGCCCGGGCCCTGACCAGGGGGTCGGCGGGATCCAGGAAGAGCTCGGCCGGGTCGAACCCGGGCTTGCGGTGGATGTCCACGCCGCGCGCGAAGTCGGGGGCCGACCCGTCGCGGAGCCAGTAGTAGTAGGTGAACCAGGCCCCGGGCTCGGCGAAGAGGACCAGTTCCCCGGAGCGCTCGTGGCCGAGCCCGTACCCTGCCTGGGCCTCACGGTCCAGGACGAGGTCGACCCCGTCGAGTCCCCGCAGCAGTTCCGCCACCCTCGGCTGGTCGGCGGGGTCGCGGACGTACACGTGCGCGCACTGGTGGTCGGAGACCGCGAAGGCCCGCGAGGTCCACGGGTCCAGGTACTCCATGCCCTCCTGCGTGTACACCTCCAGCAGCCCCTCCCGCCGCAGGAGCCGGTTGACGTGCACGGGACGGTCGGCGGGCGTGATCCCGTACTCGCTGAGCACCAGGACGGCCGCCCCGGCCGCCTCGGCGTCGTCCAGCAGCGGGGCGACCGCGGCGTCGAGGTCGCGGACGGCCCGCCGGGCCTCCTCGGAGTCCGGCCCGAAGCGCTGGAGGTCGTAGTCCAGGTGGGGGACGTAGCAGAGGGTGAGGTCGGCACGGGGCAGGAGTCTGCGGGTGGCGGCCACGATCCACTCCGTGGAGCGGATCGACGCGGTCGGCCCCCAGTAGTTGAAGAGCGGGAAGGGGCCCAGCTCCGAGGTGAGCTCGTCGTGCAGCTCCACCGGCCGGGTGTAGCAGTCCGGGGACTTGCGGCCGTCCGCGTGGTAGACCGGCCGGGGCGTGACCGTCCAGTCGGTGGTGGCACCCATGGCGTACCACCAGCAGACGTTGGCGGTGCGGAAGTCCGGGCGGTGTCGGCGGGCGGTCTCCCAGACCTTCTCCCCCTGGACCAGCCGGTTGTGCTGGCGCCACAGGTGGACCTCGCCCAGGTCCCGGAAGTACCAGCCGTTGGCGACGGCGCCGTGCTCGGCGGGGGCGGACCCGGTCAGGAACGTGGACTGCACGGTGCAGGTGACGGCGGGCAGGACGGTGTCCAGCGGCGCCCGCCATCCTCGTTCGGCCAGGGCGCGCAGGCGCGGGGCGTGTTCGAGCAGGCGGGGGGTGAGCCCGACCGCGTTGACGACGAGGAGGCGGCTGGTCATGGGAGCGTTCCCTTCCTAGGTGGTCCCTGGCGCGCGGTGGCGGCCGTCAGAGCGGGGTGAGCCCGAGGGCGGTGCACCGGTCGCGGGCCCAGGCCAGTTCGGCGGCGATTCCGGAGATCAGCCCCTCCTCGCCGTGGGGCCGCCGGTTCTCGGGCAGCACCGTCCAGGTGTAGGTCTCCACCTCCAGGTGGTCGGTGCGGGCGCCGCCGGGGCCCAGGAGGAGGGACAGGGTGTGGTCGAGGTGGTCGGTGGTGCCGCGCAGGGGCGCGGCGGCGGGGGAGTGCAGGGGCGCGTGGAAGTGGGTGCGCCAGGGGCCTCCGCCGTCGAGGGGGCGGGGCCCGGCCAGGGCCTCGGGCAGGTCGTCGCGGGCCCGGAGGCGGCCGTCGGCCAGCTCACGGGTCTGGTGCAGGAACCGGTCCTCGGTGAACGCGGCCAGGGCGGCGCGGGTCGCCGGGTCGGCCGGGTCGGGCGCCTCCACGGCGGCCGAGGCCTGGGTCTTGACCACCGGAAGTCCGGCGGCGGCCAGGCGGTCCAGCGCCGCTCCGGGTTCCTCGAACCCCACGGCCAGGTGGCAGGTGTCCAGGCACACGCCCACGTGCGGCGGCGGGTCCGCGAGCAGCAGGGCGGCGTCCCGGGTGGTCTCCATGGCGCAGCCGGGTTCGGGTTCCAGCCCGACCCTCACCGGCCGCCCGGAGTCGGCCAGCCCGTCCAGCACGGCGGAGAGCTCGGAGAGGTGGGCCCTGGCGGTGGCGAGGCGGTCGGCGTCCCAGGGCTCCCGCCAGGCCAGGGGGAGAGTGGAGACGCTGCCCCGCGCGGCGTCGTCGGGCATGATCCGGGCGAGCACCCGCGCGCAGTCCACGGTGTAGTCCAGGCGGGCGCGCTCGGTCCAGTCCGGGGAGTACACGGCGTGCTTGACGACGGGCGCGTGGAACCCGGTGTAGGGGAAGGCGTTGAGGGTGACGGTCTCCAGACCGGCCGCGGCCAGCCCCGCGCGCAGGCGGTCGGTCAGCGTGGGAGAGGCCGCCAGTTCGCGGGCGAGGGGCGCGGGCAACCAGAGGCCCAGCCCGAGCCGGTCGGCGCCCAAGGCGGCGCGGACCCCGCCGCCGAACACCCGGATCTGGCGCAGGACGCCGTCCAGGTCCTCGGCGGGGTGGACGTTCGTGCAGTACGCGAGGTGGACGACGGTGCCGTCGGGGTGCCGGAACCTCACGCGGCGCCCCCTCGCGGGTCCTCCGCCGCGCCTTCCGGCGGCTCCGCCTCCGGTCGCTCGCCGCGCAGGATCGAGTTGCCGGAGAAGGTGGCCCCGGCCGCCGGACCCGTACCGTCCTCCAACAGCAGGCGTCCGCTGCGTCCGTAGAACTCCACCGGGTTGCGCCACAGCACACGGTCCACGTCGTCCTCGGTGAACCCGGCGTCCAGCATCCGGAGTCCCGTGTGGAGGGTGGTCAGCGGGTCGCTGTGCCCCCAGTCGGCCGCCGAGTTCACCACCATGCGGTCCAGGCCCCACTCGGACAGGACGCGCACCATCCGCTCCGGCGACATCTTGGTGTCCGGGTAGATGGAGAAGCCCAGCACGCACCCGGAGTCGCGCACCATCTCCACGGTGGTCTCGTTGAGGTGGTCCACCAGGACCATCTCCGGCGCGATCCCCGACTCCTCGACCAGCCGCAGGGTGTGCCGGGTGCCCTCGACCTTGTCCCGGTGCGGGGTGTGCACCAGCACGGGCAGGGCGAACTCCCGGGCCAGGTCCAGCTGGTGCCGGAAGGCCTTCTCCTCCTCGGAGGTGCGCGAGTCGAACCCCACCTCGCCCACGGCCACCACCCCGTCCTTGGCCAGGTAGCGGGGGAGGAGGTCGAGGACCCCGGCCAGGCGCGGGTCGTTGGCCTCCTTGGGGTTGAGCGCGACGGTGCAGTGGTGGCGGATGCCGAACTGGGCGGCCCGGAAGCGCTCCCATCCGACCAGGCCGTCGAAGTAGTCGCGGAAGGAGCCCACACTCGTGCGCGGCTGCCCCAGCCAGAACGCGGGCTCCACCAGGGCGCGCACCCCGGCGTCGTACATGGCCTGGTAGTCGGCGGTGGTCCGCGAGGTCATGTGGATGTGCGGGTCGAAGATACGCATGACGCCTCCTATGAGCGGGGGTCCGGACGGTGAGGGCGGTCCGGGCCGGTGGTTCCGGGAAGGCGGTCCAGCACCCGGTGGACGTCGGCGGGTACCGCTCTGCCCGCGCGCTCGCGTTCCCGGGCGAAGTCCGCGCACATGCGGGCCAGTTCGGTGTCGGCTCGCTCGTCCACCCCCGCCACCAGGCGCAACGGCACCCCGACGAACAGGCACTTGAGCACGGTCTGGCGCCAGGAGTGGTCGTCCAACAGGGCCTGGGCCGCGCTGGCGGCCGCCGCCGCGACCAGCCGTGTGTCGTTGGTCCGCAGGGCGTCCGCCAGCAGACGGCGGGCGGCGGCGGCCACCTCGTGCTCCCGGGTGTCGAGGTGACCGAGCGCGTGCAGGACCGCGCGGCGCTCCTCGGCGTCGCCGTACTCGTAGAGGGCCTCCACCTCCCCGGCGAGCTCGGCGGGGGGCAGCACCCGGGCCAGCTCACGCAGCAGGTCCGCGCGCACCAGGTCGTCGAGTGTGGGGCCCTCCGTCCCCGAGGGGTCGCCGGAGGGTCCGGCGCCGCGCGCCACCCGGCGTGCGGCGGCGGGGAAGAGCACCGCGACGCGCCCCGGGCGCTCCACCAGCTCGGTGCGGAGCGCGGCCAGTTCGGCGCGGGCCCCCTCCGCCAACAGGTCTCCGACGTCCACCACGGTCCCGCTCCCTCCGGTCCGGCCACCCGTGCCGCTCACTCCCGTGCGCCCCGTGCCTCTCACTCCGGCGCACCCCGATCCGTCACGACCCGGGCCCAGGCGGCGTCCAGCGCTCGCTTGGAGCGCTCCGCGACCAGCGGCGCCGCGTGTCCGTGCCGGGGCAGCTCCACCGAGGCCAGCCCCGTGTACCCGGCGCGGTCCAGGGCGCCCAGTACCCCGGCCAGGTCGAGGTCGCCCTCACCGAACTCCAGGTGTTCGTGCACGTGCGGGCGCATGTCGTCCAGTTGCACGTTGGCGATCAGGCCCCCGGCCCGGGCCACCGTGCCCTCGGGGCCGTCGGGTTCGTTGCACACCCCGTGCCCCACGTCCAGCGTCACCCTGAGCCGCGCGGGGTCGCCCAGTGCGCGCCGCAGCTCCAGGACGTCCTCCAGGCGCTCCGCGAACATGCCGGGCTCGGGCTCGAAGGCCAGGTCCACGCCGAGCTCGTCCGCCGTCACCAGGACCTTCTCCACCCCGGAGAGGAGCCGGTCGCGCCCCTGCTCCCGCGTGGCACCGGCGGGCAGGATTCCCGACCAGAAGGACACCGCCTCCGCCCCGAGGCTGTGGGCGACGCGCACCGCCCGGCGCAACAGGTCCACCCGCACGTCGCGGTCCCGGTCGGAGACCAGGGTGGGTTCGTGCTTACGGCGCGGGTCCAGCAGGTACCGGGCACCGGTCTCCACGACCACCGCCAGTCCCAGCGCGTCCAGCCTGCGGGCCACCGCCGCCACGCGGGCGTTCACGTCCAACGAGAACGGGTCCAGGTGCGGGTGGTCCAGGGTCAGCCCCACCCCCTCGTACCCGAGGTCCGCGATGATCGCCAGGGCGTCGTCCAGCCGGTGGTCCCAGAACCCGTTCGTCCCGTACCCCAGCCTGAGGTGTTCGCTCATGTCACCGACACCGCCCGGGCCGCCCGCGCGGTGACCGGGGCCCCGGCCGCGAGCGCGCAGGCCGTCCCCACCGCCCCGTAGCGGGACAGCAGCGCCGCCTGGAGCGGGATCATCCCCCGGATGCCGGTCCCGGTCGCCTCGCGCGCGTGGTCGGCGCTCGGTTCGGCCAGCGCCCGGGCCTGGGCCAGCCCGACCGTGGTCGCGAACGAGCCCGCGAAGGCGCCGGCGGCCAGCTCGCCCACCGAGCCGCGCGCGGTGGCGGGAGCCGTGCGCGACGGGTACGCCGCCACGAGGGCGCCGGTCAGGGTGCAGACCAGTGCCCCGGCGGCCACCTCCGGTCGGGTGCCGTGGACCTCGCCCCGGCTCAGCGTCGTCACCCCGTAGGTGTGCACCGCCATCGCGGCGGCGGGCAGCATCGCCGCGCCGGTCCGGTCACCGGCGCCCAGCAGCACGTCCAGCCCCCGGTTGACCGCCATGCCCAGCGGGGCCAGCGGCGTGGGCTTCAGGACGAGGTCGTAGGTCCACACGGTGGTGGCGAGCGCGGACGCCACCAGGGCGGACCGACCGCCCCCGGCCAGCGCCGCGATCCCCACCCCGGCCGCCGTGAGCCCGGTCGCCACCGCCAGGGCCCCACCCGGAGTCACCTCCCCCGAAGGGAGCGGGCGTTCGGGGCGCTCGACCGCGTCCAAGTCGCGGTCGGCGTAGTCGTTGAGGGCCATCCCGGCCCAGTACAGGCAGACCGAGGCGGCGGGCAGCGCCCAGGCGCGGGGCCGGCCCAGCCGACCGGCCGCGGCGGCACCGGTGAGGGAGTCACCGAGCACGGTCAACGCGGCGGGCAGGCGCACCAGCCGCGCCAGGGACCTCAGCTTCCGACTCATCCGCGCCCCACCCCCTCCGCCGGACCGGCGCACCAGGCGGTGAGCGCCTCCCACTGCGCGGCCAGCCCGTGCACGTCGCTCCCGGCCGGGTCCTTGAAGAAGAACCCGAGCTCCGGGACGGGACCCGCGCGGCCCGTCCGGTGGGCGTGGGCGGCCAGCCGGGCCAGGTCCAGGACCAGTGGCGCGGCCAGCGCCGAGTCGTAGCCGGACCAGGTGAACTGGAGGCTCATCCGGGCACCCAGGAACCCCTCGAAGGACACGTGGTCCCACGCGGTCTTGGCGTCGCCCAGGTCGGGCACGTAGTCGATGTGCAGGGGCCCGTCCACCGGATGCCCCAGCAGGTGCTCCAGGCCCCGGGCCTTGGAGGCGGTCTTGCTGTCGTTGCTGGCGGGGTCGGACAGGGTCGCCCCGTCACCGCCGCCCAGGAGGTTCGTGGAGGACCACGAGCGCACACGCAGCGCCCGCGCCGCGAACATCGGCGCCAGGACGCTCTTGACCAGGGTCTCCCCGGTCTTGCCGTCCGAGCCCGCCCACGGCAGCCCCAGCTCCTCGGCCAGGGCCGCGAGCGCGGGCGGGCGCGGCCCCGCGTTCGGGGTGAACTCCACGAAGGAGCACCCCGCCCGCAGGGCCGCGTACGCGTAGACCGAGCTCGCCGGGATCCGTGCGGTCCCCGCCTCCAGGGCGGCCTCCAGCAGATCGGGCGCCGCGAGCTCGGGAACCCGTTCCGGAGGGGGCTCGGTACTGGACAGGTCGACCACCACGACGCGCTCCACGGCCTCGCGTTCCGCGAAGGCGCGCAGGTCCCGCTCCAGGCGGTCCGTGTCGCGGCGGGAGAACCCCTCGGGACGCGGATCCACACCCCGGCGGACGCGCCGGTCCACGGCGTCGAGCTCCTCAGCGAAGGCCTCCGGGAGGTGCGGCGGGATCACACCCGACCTGGCCAGCGGCTCCGCGCTCTTGGACAGGTGGGTGTCCGCGACGTCGTGTCCGCCGAAGACCAGGTCGCCGAGGCCGGGCAGGCCCGCCTCGGCGAACTCCGGGCGCTCGGTCACGCACCCCGTCCGCTCGGCGGCGCCCGCCCGCACGGCCAACGCGCCCAGGACGGCCGTGGTGGCGACCGAACCGCGCGCCCCGACCAACCACACTCCGATGCGTGTCATGTGCTCCCCTGATGGTTGTCGTGCTCGTCCCGGTGGACCTCGGGTCAGTGGCCGTCGTGTCCGGGCGGCGGACCGTCCCCGGTCGCCCCCTCGCCCTCCTCGGCCTCGTCCGGCTGGAGGGCTCCGCTGCCGGGTTCGGAGGGCAGGTACAGGTGGATGTGGCCGTGCCCGGCGTCGACGCTGACCATGTCGAGCTGGGTGGCCGCCACCGACCAGGCCGTGACCGCCTGGTCGCGGAGGTCCGCGGCGAGGTCGAGCAGCTCGGTCCGCTGGTCCCCGTCGGCCTGCGCGGCGGCCTGGTAGGCGCTCACCGCCGAACCGAGCAGGTCCACCGAGCCGTCCAGCCCGGCGAGGGTGACGTTGAAGTCGGTCCGGCCGGAGTCGTCGAGTGCGAAGTGGGCCCCGGCGTCGCGGACGGTGCCGAGCCAGCCGTCGATCTCCTCCTCGTCCGGGAAGTCCTCGGAGGGCGCGGAGCCGTCGGCGGGCAGGACCCCGTTCAGGGACTCCAGGGCCGGGACCAGCTCCTCGTGCGCGGCCCTGGTGTGGCCGATCAGGCTGGACACCTGGTCCACGTGGCGGGTGTCGGCGGAGGCCTCCAGCTCCGCCACCCGGGCCGGGTCCGGGGTGACCTGGTCGTCCCCGCTCCCGAAGAAGAACACCACTAAGGCGACGACGGCGCCGACCAGCAGCACGGAGCCGCCGGTCAGCCACCAGGTGGTGGGATTGGAATTCGCGGAGTGGACCCCCTCGGTCCGGTCCGGGGAGGGGGTCTTCCCCTGCTGGCTGCTCAAGGGATCGGTGCTCACGGGCACCTCCTGTCAGGTTGACACTGGCCGGGTCACGGGCGGCGCGTGCCGTGCGAGCGACGCCGCGGGGGTGTGGCGGGGGCGGGGGGCGGGCCCCCCCCCGGGGCTGGCGGTGAGGGGGGTTCCGGGCGAAAGGGGGGGGGGGGGGGGGGGGTAGATGGCGGGGGGCCAGCGCCCCCCCGCCCAGGGCAGAAAAACAA